>NZ_JAKMTB010000005.1 GCF_025772985.1 Campylobacter sp. CNRCH_2014_0184h
CCCCCCCCCCATGAGGTGTTTTTTAGATAAAAATCTTAACATGTAAATCCTTTTTGTATATGTTTATAATATTGCAATCAATACTATATTTATATTTTTAGTATGAATTACAAATAACTTTTCAACAACAAAGTAATGTTAATACTATATTTATAAATTTAAGCTTAAAAATAAACAATAATAAAATATTAGTATAATAATAAGGTATTATGAACGTTTGAATGTGTTGGGATATCGGGAGTTTGAAGCATTTAAACACTTAAATTTAATTTTTTCCTTTTCTTAACATTCTGATTAAAAATCTTGCAGGATGAGTAGCATGTAAAAAATCTTTTTCTATTTTTGGCTCATCAAAGATTAATGCGCTAAGTATTCTAGCTCCAATAATAGCACTAGCAAAAGCCCTAGATCCATGAGCAATAGAAAAATACAAAGGAATAAAATCATTTGGTGCTACTTGACTTTTATTTTTATGCCATAAAAGCGCCTTATAACTTTGCATATAAAAATTTTCATCATAGGCTTGACCTATTATGGCAAATCTATCACTAGAATATGATCTAAATCCTACTTTTCCACCCATAATTTCTAAATTTTCAACATGCAAAAATTCTTTTATATTCTCAATATTTTGCAAATCATCCTTTTTTAAAAGCGTTATATCTTGATTAAGCCTATCATAACTTGCACCAATAAGTTGCAAATTTAATTCTTCATTGATAGGACAAATATAGCCTTTTGAGGATAAAGCATGAGAATTTTTTAAAAATGGTTTTAAATGAGTACATTGTCCTCTAACACTGCTTAATTTCATATGTTTATACTCTAAAAAATTCTTAATATCAGCGCCTTGAGCATAAATTAACACATCATAATCTTTTAATGTTTTTTGATTGCTAAATTGCAAAGAAAATTTTTCATTTTCATAAGAATAATCTTTAAATTCATGCTCAAAAAATACCCTAGCCTTACTTTTTTGCAAAAGCATTTTAACAAGCTCTTGGGGTTTTATACATGCTCCATCTTTTAAAAAAGCTTGATTGTTAATAATTTCAAATAAAACATTATCTTTTTGACTATCAAAACGCTCTTGCATAAGTTCATTATGAGCAAATTCATAAACCCCTTGTGGAATTAAATTTAAAATTTGCCTATAAAATCTACTAGCCTCTAAAAAAGCATATTGTGAAAACTCACCCAATAAAACATCAGGTTTTAAAATCAAAGAGCTTAAAATTCCATTGATATTTCCAGAAGCACCTTTTCCTAATGAATTTTCTTTTTCAAAAACATCTACTTGAACATTTCTTAAAGAAAGCTCACAAGCTATACTAGCTCCGGCTATACCTGCTCCGATGATGGCTATTTTTTGTATCTCTTTTTTTAAACTTGGAGTACTAAAATAAGCAAATTTATCTTCAAACTCAAGGCCATTAAAAACAGCCTGTATCATTTCCCTTTTTCTAAAACCTTTAATTTTTTGTACTTGAAAATTATTATTAATTAAAGCTTTTTTTAAAATGCTTGCAGAGGAAAAGGTCAAAATCTTGGCATTTATTTTTGAATTTTTGGCAACTTTGTTTATAATATCCTCATCAAACATCTCTTGATTTTTAGCAGGAGCAAAACCATCTAAATACCAAACATCAGCTTTAAAGTCTAAATTTTGCAACTTTTCTTTAGCATCGCCAAATACCAAATCTAAAAAACAATCTTGAAAATAAAATCTATAAACTCCATCTTTACATGGGGGATAAAATTTTAAAAACTGTTCTAAAAGCTCTTTAAATTCCTCATAAAAACCAAGATTTTTATAAATTTCTCTTAATGTTTCTTTTTCTATATAAAAATTTTCAAAACTAAGATAAAATAGTCTTTGATTTTCTTTTTTTTCTTTTATAAAACGCTTTAAAGTAAGGAAAAAATTTAAACCTATACCAAAACCAAGCTCTGCAATGATAGTTTGTTTTGTTTGAAATTCAAAAGCATTAGTGTAGATAAATTCACTCTCGCTTAAACCATCGCTAGAATTAAAATAATAATCATCAAAATCTAAAGAAAAAGGCGCATTGTTTTTAATGATAATATTTGCTTTTTTCATTGATTTTTATAAAAATAACTCTCTATGCCATTAGCAATACCAATAGCTAATAATTCTTGGAAATTTTTATTTGTTAATCTATTCCTTTCACTAGGATGACTAATATAACCTGTCTCAATCAATATAGCAGGCATTTGCGCACCCACTAAAACCCAAAATGGAGCTTCTCTAACTCCACCATCCACAACTTTATATTTTTTTCTTACATTACTTAAAATCTTTTTTTGAACATCAATAGCTAATTTATTTGAAGCAACGATTTTTTCACGGTTTAAAAAATTTAAAAAGGTTTGTTTTGAAAAGAAATTCATCTCTTCAAAATCGGATTGATTTTCCAACTCAGCAGCTTTTTTACTTCTTTCGCTTCTTGCAGGCGATAAAAAGAAGGTTTCAATACCTTGTAAAGTTTTAGCTCTTTGTTTATTTGGAGCTGCATTTGCATGGATAGAAATAAATAAATCCGCCATTTTTTCATTAGCCATAGAGGTTCTATCTCTTAAGTTTATAAATTTATCTGTACTTCTAGTATAATAAATTCTATATCCACGTTTTTTAAGCTCATTACCAAGTTTTAAAGCCACACTTAAAACTACATCTTTTTCTCTAACACCCTTATCACCCAAAGTACCTGGATCTTTACCTCCATGACCTGGGTCAATTACTATGATTTTACCTGATTTTTTAACGGTAGCTTTTGCCGTTTTTGAAGTAGTTTTTGTCGGTGCTTTCTTAACCTTTTTTTCAAAGCCTATAAATAATTCCTCATCATCTAAATCAAGATTAGTTTTAAAATCACTAGTAGAATTTAAAACAACTCTTACTGTAGTTTTATTAAACTGCACTATTGTGATGGATTGATTTTTATTGATATCGATTTTTTTTCTATCGCCTTCTAAAATAGCTTCAAAGCTTACAATAGAACGATATGTTTTACCATCTTTAAAAGAATTGATTTTAATATCTTCAATATCAATATCATTGTTTAATTTTAAATTAACACCATTTTTATCTTTACTTGATTTTAAAATATATAAAGGCTCATTTTTAACAACTTCTTTTTTTACTTCTGTTTTTTTAATTTCATTTTGTTTTGTAACTATAGGTTTGGGTTCTTCTTTTTTTTCTACTTTTTCAAGTCCCATAAAAAGACTTTGATCTTTAAGCTCTATTTTGATCTTTAATTCTTTTTTTGAACTTAAGACCAAACGCATACTTGTTGGGTTAAATTGCGATACGATAATATCAAAATCTTTAAATTCAAAAGTTCTCTTAGGTCCTTTTAAAATCCCATCAAAATCTGCAACATAACGAAAATTCTTATCGCCTTTGAGAGTAAAGTTTTTAATGTCTTTTTGGCTGATTTTTTCACTTAAATCAAGTAAGATACCATTGTCTGATTTCTTTACATCAAGCACAAAAAGCTCTTTTTGCACCGGAGCTTTTTTATCTTCTTTTTTATCTTCTTTTTTATCTTCTTTTTTATCTTCTTTTTTATCTTCTTTTTTATCTTCTTTTTTATCTTCTTTTTTATCTTCTTTTTTATCTTCTTTTTTATTAATAGGTGATGTGGTATTGGTTTCAATTTTTGTTTGTTCTTTTTTTATTTTTTGATCTTGTATAACTTTTAAAGCATTTTTTAAACGCGAAATTTCTTCTTCACTCACTCCACTTTCTTTAAGCTCTTGTACATAAGCTTTATCATCAAAGCCTAAAGAATTTGAACTTATGATTAATCTTTTTAAAATCTCATTTTTTTCTTCATTATTATCATTAATCACACTTTGTATATACAAAGATTTTAACTGCTGGTGTAATTGTAGTTTTTCTTCTGAATTAGAAGTTAAGAAATTTTGATCAAATTTCTTAACTTCTGCATTAGCAAAAACACTAAAACAAAATAATAAAAAAATAAAAAATATTCTAAGCATCTTCGCCATTAACTAATTTTTTCATTAGCTCTTCTACACTAATAAGCTTATCTAGTCTATATCCATTAGCCCCTGTAAAAAATAAGCCTGTTTCTTTTTTACCGCTCCAAGCATCATATAATCTATCTGCTATACAATAACCCACCTTAGTAGCTTCCTTGCCTCTACCGCATGGTGCAACACAATTGCTCACACAAGAAATTTTTGGCCCCATTCTTTTATCTACTAAATTTAAAAGATTAGTTCTTACCCCTCTTGCAGGATAGCCAACTGGAGATTTTAAAAGCTCAATATCTTCTTTTTTACAATCTAGCAATACTTGCTTAAAATCATCACTAGCATCGCATTCAAAAGTTCCTATAAATCGAGTTCCCATTTGAACGCCACTTGCTCCTAAAGACATCATCTTTTCTATATCTTGCTTATCCCAAATTCCACCCGCAGCGATTAATGGTATATCTCCCCAGTTTTTAATTTCTTGTGCAACTTGTGGTACTACATTTTCTAACTGATATTCATCCATTAAACATTGCTCATAAGTAAAACCCTGATGTCCACCACTTTTTGGCCCTTCAACTATAACTGCATCAGGCAAGCGATTGTATCTGCTTTGCCATCTTTTGCAGATAATTTTTAAAGCCTTAGCCGATGATACAATAGGCACCAAAGCAACATCAGGATAATCTTGTGTAAATTCAGGCAAATTTGTAGGAAGCCCTGCTCCTGAAACTATCACATTAAAACCAACCTCACAAGCATTACGAGCAATTTGCGCATAATTATTACTTGCATATAAAATATTACAGCCTAAAGGTGCATCTTTACAAACCTTTCTAGCATTATCTATCAAAGCTTTTAGGCCTGCTTTTGAGTAAAAATTATCACTACCATAAGGCTTTGCATTGAACTCTTTATCTATATGCGTTCTATTTTCATAATATCCAGTTCCTACCGAAGAAATAATCCCTAATCCACCATTTAAAGAAACTGCAGAAGCAAGTTTGTCCCAACTTATACCAAGTCCCATGCCACCTTGAAAAATAGGATATTTTATCTCATGCTTTCCAATTTTTAAAGCTTTAAAACTCATCATATTACCTTTAATTTTGCAAATTTTCTTTTTCCAACTTGTAAAATATATTCACCGCTTTCTAGTTGGAATTGTTCATCTTGAACTTTTTCTCCATTAACACTTACTGCATTTGAATTAATCAATCTTCTAGCAGCTGAAGTAGAACTTTCCATTTTGCACTCTACTATAGCTTTTGCAAGCCAAATACTACCTTCTAAAGTAAAACTTGGCATATCACTAGGAAGTTCTTTTGCGCTATGGACTTTGTCAAATTCTTCCTTAGCTTTTAAAGCACACTCGCTTGAGTGAAAACGCGCAGTAATTTCTAAAGCTAAATTTTCTTTAGCTTTTTTAGGATGCAATGAGCCATTTTTAATATCATCTTTTATTTGTGAAATTTCATTTAAGCTTTTTTCACTTAAAAGTTCATAATATCTAAACATCAATTCATCACTAATACTCAAAACTTTAGCATACATATCTTTGGCATTTTCAGTTACACCAATATAATTTCCCAAGCTTTTACTCATTTTATTTACACCATCAAGGCCTTCAAGCAATGGCATCATCATCACCGCTTGTTCTTTTTGACAATTATATACTCTTTGAAGCTGTCTACCCATTAAAAGATTAAACTTTTGATCCGTACCGCCCATTTCTATATCACTTTTTAATGCAACACTGTCATAACCTTGCAAAAGCGGATATAAAAACTCACAAATTGATATAGGGCTTTGTTCTTTGAAACGCTTAGTAAAATCATCTCTCTCAAGCATTCTAGCAACACTAAAAGTCGAAGTAAGCTCTACTATACCAGCAGCACCAAGCTCATTTAGCCATTTAGAATTAAAATGAATTTGAGTTTTATTTGGATCTAAAATCTTAAAAACTTGTTCTTCATAAGTTTTAGCATTTTTAAGTACTTCTTCTTTGTCAAGTTTTTTTCTTGTAGCACTTTTTCCTGTTGGATCTCCAATTTGAGCAGTAAAATCACCTATTAAAAACTGCACTATAGCCCCATGTTTTTGAAGCAAAGCCATTTTGCTCAAAACCACAGTATGACCCAAATGCAAATCAGCAGCCGTAGGATCAAAACCAGCCTTTACAAAAAAATTTTCACCTTTTTCATAGTAATTTTTTACTAAAGAAACTAATCTTTCTTCATCAATAATTTCTGCTATTCCTCGTTTAATTTCTTTAATAATTTCATTAATATCCATAAAAAACCTTTTTTAGTGATTATTATATGCATCATTTAAAGATGTAAAATCTAAAATTTTATATCTAGATTTTAATCTTTCTTTTGCATTCTCAAGATCTATATTATTAGGTAACTCAACTTGTACTTCAAAATAATTTGCAACGACTGGCTCTGAATCAGCTGAGTTAATACTTAAAACATTAATCTGCATTTTAGCTAAAGTAGTTAGAAAATCTGCTAAAGAACCTTTTTTATTTTCTATAGAAACGATGATTTTGTAACTTTTTATCGAACTATCATTCCAAAAAACAAAAACCATTTCTTTGTTATCTTCTATCATTTTCATTGCTTGTTCACAAAGCTTATGATGTATCGTTGCTCCAGTTGAATGTCTAAAAGCAATGATTTCATCTCCTCTTTTAGGCCTACAACAATAATCAAAATTAATCGTGGTTATTTTATAATTAGAACCAATCACTATGCTTTCAAATTTTTGTTCATTTTGTTCAAATTTAGCTGCTTGATTTTGCCCCATATATTTTCTTAGAGCAATAATTACATCTTTAAAATAATTAAAATCCAAAGCAATTTGTCTTAGCTTTTTATTAAAATTTTCTTTTTCAAGCCATTCTTCTATAAGTTTAGAATCTTTATTAAAAACAGTAGATAAAAGATTAACAGCAATTTTGTTATTTAATTCTTTTTTCTTTTGCTTGCAAAAATCTCTTATACTAGCTCTAGCCTTTCCTGTTTTAACGCTATCTATCCATGAACATCTAAAAAATTCTTCTTCGGAAGTTTCAATGCTAACTATATCTCCATTTTTAAGCACGGTTAAAAGTGGTACTCTCATGCGGTTAACAAACGCAGTTTTTGCATGAAGTCCTACTTTGGTGTGAACTTCATAAGCAAAGTCCAAAGCCGTAGCCCCGCGCGGCAAGGTAAAAATTTCACCCTTTGGAGAATATACTGCTATATCTTCTATATATAAACTATCTTTTGCATATTCATAAAGTTCGATAGCATCACAATCTTGCACAGCATTGCCATCTTCTTTACCATGCATAGAAATATCTGCAAGCCAATCTAAATTTGGTGTTGTTATATTTCCTTCTTTATATTTCCAATGCGCTGCCACACCAAATTCAGCAGTCTTATGCATATCAAAGGTGCGAATTTGAGCTTCTATGATATTTTTTGCATCAAAAAGTGTTGTATGTAAGGTTTGGTAACCATTTTGTTTTGGCAAAGCTATATAATCTTTAAATCTTGAAATTAAAGGATTAAAATGTGTATGTAAAATTCCTAAAGCCAAATAACAATCATAAACTTTTTCAACCAAAATTCTTACACCCAAAAGGTCTAAAACTTCATCAAGTCCTACACCTTTTCTTTGCATTTTTAAATAAATAGAATAATTATGTTTGATTCTTTTGTGTATAACAAAACTACCTTGTCTAAACCCATTTTCCAAAAATAACATTTCTATTTTTGAGATAAATTCATTAAATCCAAGTTGAATTTGTTGATCTTTTGCATTTATATAATTATCAATTTGTGCATATTCATCAGGTAATAAAAACTTAAAACTTAAATCCTCAAGCAAATTTTTTATACTTGAAATTCCAAGTCTATGAGCTATAGGTGCATATACCACCAAGGTTTCTTCGCTGATTCTTTTTTGTTTATCTTCTCTTAAAAAATTTAAAGTAAGCATATTGTGCAATCTATCACAAAGCTTTATTACAAGCACGCTCACATCTTCAACACCAGCTAAAAGCATATTTCTAAAAGTCAAAGCGGATTTTGCAAGCTTTTCATTAGAATTAGAGCGTGTAAGATGATCTTCTCTAATACTGACTATTTTGGTTAAGCCTTGAACTAATTTGGTGACTTCTTCACCAAAATTTAAACTCAATTCTTCTTCATCGCAATTTGTATCTTCTAACACATCATGTAATAATGCAGCTATGATCATAGACTGCACTGGACTTAAAAAAGCCACAAAAGAAGCCACTAATATAGGATGAACTGCATATGGTTCTCCGCTTTTTCTAAATTGTCCTTCGTGTTTTTGGATACAAAAATCTACTGCTTTTTCTAAAACAGCAGATTGTGGGAAGACCATAAAAAGGATTTCTTTTGCTCTTTGTAAATCCTTACAATTTTTAACATCATCAACAAGTTTATCTAACAATAACTCATCATTTACTAGCTTCAATAAATCCCTCTAAAACGATTTTATCTTCTGCTATTTCATGTAAAGCAATGTCGGTATATTTGTATTTATTTTTATCTAAATTTACCAAAGGTTCTGCACCATTTGCAAGCTCTTCAGCTCTTTTAGCTACTACAAGAGCTAGTTTATATCTATCATCTTTTAGTTTTTTTAATGCTTTTGCAGCTATTTGTTCTACTCTCATTTTTATCCTTAATCTTGATTTTTAACAATAGAGCATAAACTCATATCGCCTTGGATGATTTTTAATAAATTTCCTTCTTTAAACATATTACACACCACAATAGGTAAAGCATTATCTTTAGCTAAGGCTATTGCAGTATCATCCATAACTTTGATATTATCATGCAAAGCTCTTTCATAGCTTAATTCATTTAGCATAATTGCATCATCATATTTTTTAGGGTCTTTATCATAAATTCCATCTACTTTAGTCGCTTTAATGATCATATCTGCTTGAATTTCTACCGCTCTTAAAGTCGCAGCAGTATCTGTAGTAAAATAAGGATTACCCGTACCACAAGCAAAAATAACTATACGTCCTTTTTCTAAGTGTCTATGTGCTCTTCTCATGATATAAGTTTCACAGAATGCTTCCATTTGAATAGCGCTTTGAACCCTTACATCAAGTCCAGCGCTTTCTAATGCTTCTTGCATAGCTATAGAATTAATCACAGTAGCAAGCATACCCATATGATCACCACTTGTTCTTTTTATAAGTCCATCTCTTGCAGCAGATACCCCTCTAATGATATTTCCACCGCCTATTACTATACCTACTTCAACATTTTCATTAATCAAGCTTTTTATTTCAGAAGCTATGTATTTTAAAATAGAATTTTCTATACCAAACCCATTTTCTCCAGCCAAAGCTTCTCCAGAAAATTTAACCAATACTCTTTTTCTTTTATTGTTCATTAAATTTCTCCTTTGATTTGAAACTATATCAAAATTCGCATTAAAAAAAACTAATTTATTTAATCATCTCTAAAGGATTGATATGAAAATTCTTTTGTGTTACTTCAAAAGTTAAATCACTTTCAACCCTACCTATAATATAACCTTTTTTGATATTTCTACCCACTTTAACACCAGGTGCAATTTTATCTAAATGCGCATAAATAGTATGTATACCATCTTTATTTTCAACAATCACAACTTGTTTTAAAGTTGGAGTTGCTTTTGCAAAAACTACTTTACCATCTAAGACATTTCTTACTGCAGCATTAGCACTATCACTTTTTAAAACTACATTTTCGTTATAAATTTTAATATTATAAATAGGATCTATATAATTTCCAAATTTTTGCTTTACCGTGTAAGATTCTAAAGGGGCGATTGTCTTAGGACCGCTATAGCGCTTAACACTGCTGGTTTGATAACTTGAGCCTACTTGTTTAACATTTGAGCTTGGTTTTTTATCTTCTTTTTTTTGTGCTAATTTTTCTTCTTCTTTTTCTTTAATAATTTTTAATTTATTAAGTGTTTTTCTCAATTCTTGTTGTTGGGCTTGTAAATTAGAAAGTTTTCTAGTATAAATTTCTTTATCTGTTTTTTGCTTAGCTATTTCTTGTTCTTGCTTTTTTCTAAGATTTTTAAGCTCATCGATTTGATCTTTATAGGCTTTTAAATTATTATTAATTGTAGTAATTTGAGTTTGCTTTTCTTCTATTTTTTTACTTATATTTTCATAATCTTTTGAAATTTGATAAAATTCTTCTTTGAAAATTTTATCCAAAACCCCAACTAATTCTAAAGCTATAATACTATCTTCACTTTCAATATAATTTTTAGGAATTGCCAAATCATAAGCAAAATCTTTAGCAATTAAATCAATAATTTTCCCTTCTATTTTGTTTTTATTTTGCAAAAGATCTTTATTTTGCGCATTGAGCTGCTCTAGCGCTTTTATTTGAGTTTTTACTGAACTTTCAAGTTTAGAAGTTTTTGAAGTTAAAGTGCTAATTTCTGAAGCAATTTTTTTTAGATTTTTTTCATTATCTAAAATTTCACTAGCTAAATCCTCTAACTTTTTAGAAAGTTGCTTTACTATGCGCTCATTTTCTTTAATATCTTTTTGTTTTTGTGCAATTTCATTTGCAAATAAAACAGAAAAAGAAAACAAAAAAAGCAAAAAGCATTTTTTCATTTTCTAACCTTAAACATTACAAAATTCACACAAGCAAAACAAACACAAAGCATTGCTAAAAAAATCAAAAACAAATGTGTGAAAATACTTATTTTAGGTAAGCTAATGTCCACACTTTGTAAGGCTAGTTTAATGGATTCAAGATCATAAACTTGGGTAAAAAATAATACAAGCAATAAAAATGCTATAAAACAATCAATAAAAACAATCTTATAAAGCATAAAAGATCTAAACCAAAACGGTGCTCCAAGTAAACACATGATTTCTACTCTTTGAGTATGCTCAAAAAGCCAAATTTTCATTTGCTTAAGCAATAATACAAAGCTAAGCAATATTATAATAAACAAGAAAAACCATAATAAAAATTTCACTAAAACCAAAAGTTTGTAAATTTTTGTATGCGTTTTAGCAAAAGTCTCCACTCTAGTAATATTAGGATTTTTTAAAAGCTTATCTTTTAAAGTATTTAGCTCATCTTCTGATAAAAGTTTATTGAGTTTTAAAGTATAAAATTTTGGCAATGTAGCCTTTAAAACTTCTATATTTTTAGCTGATATATCATTTTTAAGTCTATCTATCATTTCATTTGGATTTAAAATTTCTAAAGACTGAAAATGATTTACCTGATCTTCTATGCCTTTTTTATCTAAATGAGTTTTACCTACTAAAATAATATTATAATCTTTATTTAAAAGTTTTTCATAATGCTCTATAGTTTTGTTTGTAATGATTAAAAACTCAAAAGCAAACATCATTACCATTAAAGCAAATATTAAAGAAAGATGATTTTTAAAAGATTTCATTCATTCTCCCATTTTCTATATTAAAACGACGATAATCAAGTCTTAAATTAGTAGGAATTCTATGCGTAACAACCACTACACAAGTTCCAAGTATTTCTCTAGCTGATTTTAATAAAGTCCATATAATATCTGAAGAATACTCATCCAAATTTCCCGTTGGCTCATCACATAAGAGTAATTTTGGATTATGTGCTAAAGCTCTTGCCATAGCCACGCGTTGTTGCTCTCCACCTGAAAGCTGAGCTGGCTTCTTATCAGCTTTGAAAGTTAAATTTACATGCTTTAAAAGCTTTGCGGCTTGTTCTTTACATACATTCTTACTATAACCTTTAATCATCAAAGGTAGCATTACATTTTTTTCTACACTAAATTCTTGAACTAAACGATAATCTTGAAAAATAATTCCTATTTTTTGCCTAAGCTGTAAAAGCTCAGCATTAGAAATATCCACTAAATCATTATTACAAACTTTTAAATTCCCACTTATTGGCTCTAAATCTCCATAAAAAGATTTTAACAAAGTTGACTTTCCACTACCGCTTTTTCCTGTAATAAAAACAAAATCATTATCTTTTAGCGAAAAACTAGCATTTTCTATAACAAGTTCATCATAACCAAGACAAAGCTTTTTAGCTTCTATCATCACTGCTTTTCCTTATTTATTTTATAAATGATTATTTGATATAAGAATACAATATTTCTCTTAATTTTTCTATAGCTTTTAAATTTTCTTTAGTTTTAAAAGGCTGTTCAAAAATAAATTCTATCTTTTGTGCGTTTAAAGCTATATAAACATGCTCAGGCTTATAAAAAGCACCAAAAGCTATTTTAATGATAAGCTCATCATCTTTAATGTACATTTTTTCAAAATGCAAGAAAAAATCCTCACCCTTAAAAACTTCATTTTTAAAATTCTTTTTTATACAAGCTAATTCTTCTGCGTTTAATCTTAAATCTTCAATGGCAAATTTTTGATCCTTGCTTAAACTTTCACTCTTGCTAAAACCACTAATGATTAAATCATATATATCTTTATTTTGTCTTTTCCAGCGATCTTCATATTTGCTTGAAATTTCTAAATTTTCATTTTTCTTAATCAAGGCCTTCAAATGAGAAAAATTCAAAAAAGTTTCTAGGGTAAAATCAAAATACAAAAAACTATCTGTTCTAAGTTCAAATTGCCCATTTTCTTTTAAAACTCTAGCGCATTCATTTGCAAAATTTAACCCCACTACCCTACGATAAGGCTTTTTATCCCAAGGAACAGGAAAATGCAAAAAGATTTTATCTATCAAGTTAGACTCAAGTACGCTTAGTAATAATCTTGCATCAGTTTCTATTAATAAAACATTATTTAAGTTTTCACTTAAGGCAAGTTTAGCTACTTGCTCTAACGCAGGGGTGTAAATTTCTATACCTATAATCAAAACATCAGGATTTAATCTTGCTTGATAAAGCAAATGCCTACCACTTCCAAAGCCTATTTCAATAAAAATTTGCTTTTTGTTTTTTATTTGCTCTAGTAATTCTTTTAAATCATTGGCAATTAAAGGTGTTTTTTGGATTAACCTTGTATGTTTTAACGCCACAGCTTCACAAACTACATCTTGAGTAAAGTTTTCTTTAAACACAAGTAAAGCTTTTTGCAAATATCCAATTTGCGAAGGCTTAGTGTGTTTTTCACCTTTAATAAGCCATTCTTGTTTTTTTTCATCTTTTTTAATCTGCAAAAAAAAGTTTTCTTGCTTTATGCGCGTAAAAAGCAAGTCTACATTTTCACCTTTAGCAAGCCATAAAAATTCAACCCCATCTTTTTCAAAAGGAAGTTGAATTTCTTTTAAAATTTTACACTTAAAATTTGGCATTATTTCACCGCTGTAAATTTATCAGAAGCTTTTGATTCTATACCATTTGCATCAATTGCTATAACCTCATAACTATATACTTTTCCAGGAACAGCTGTGATATCTTTTAATTGTTTAGATTTAATCTCTTTAAACACAGCATTACTTCCACCACCGCTTCTTTTAACTATATACTCTTTAGCTCTATCATCATTATCAACCCATTCAACTCTAATACCATCATCTTCAACAGCACATAAAATAATACTTGGTGCTAATGGTGCCCCTAAGGTAATACCTTCTACAGGCTCACTTGCTATAGGACTTTCCAAGCCATCTTTATCGACCATACTCACTTTATAATATCTTTTTTCAGCCACACCTTTAACTACATCTTCATAAGTATTTTCAGAAGTTTTAGCTACCACGCTAAAAGGTAAAAAGGTAGTTGAACTAGAATAAATTTTATAATAAGCAAAATCAGCATAATCAATTTTATCCCAAGTTAAAATGATTTTTCTTGGCGCATCTTTACTTGCTTGTAAATTACTTACCATAGGAGGAAGTGCTTTGGTGGTTGATTCTACTATTTTACTTGGAGTGCTTTTAATACCATCATAAGTTAAAGCTATGATTCTATATTGAAAACTCTCATCAGGCTTTAGTGAATCATCTATATATTCAGCACTTAAGCGATTTTTAACCCTAGTTAATTCTTTAAATTTCATATCTTTCATATTTGCACGCTCAATGATGTATGAATTTACCCTTACATCAGGGTGTGGTCTCCAAACTATTTTTACACGATTTGGCAAACCCACAATAGCTTGCACAAAAGGCACTGGATCAATCACTCTATTGGTAAAAGCTTCTATACTCACGCCATCTTGAGAAACTTGTCCAAGCTCATTAAAAGTTTTCATAGAATAATAATATCTTGTATTTGGCTCTAAATTTGTATCAGTATAATGAGTTTGAAATTTATTTTTAATTTTTGCTATAAGCTCCATAGGTGCACCAGCTGCATTTGCTCTATAAATGTAATAGCCTGCTATATTTTGATCATACAAAGGTTCCCATTCAAAAGCTATGCTTGTAATATCACTTATACTTTTAATATTTGAAATTTTTGGTAAAGTATCATTTACTTGAGCAATTTGAGGCGAACTCATAGTTGTACTACAAGCACTAAAAGCCAAAGCAGAACTTAAGATAATCCAGTGAAGTTTTTTCATCTATCTCTCCTTGTGTAAAATTTTCTTTTAAAATTTGATAAAAATCATCAAACATAGGAGCTTTTATAAACATTAACTCTTTAGTCCTAGGATGAATAAAATAAATCAAATACGCATGAAGCATTACTCTATTATACTTTATTTTTCCTTTATATCCGTATAATTCATCTCCTAAAATATAGCGATTAAAATCTGCCAAATGCACCCTGATTTGATGGGTTCTTCCTGTATATAATTTAGCAGCTATTAAAGAGCAGTTTTTAGCACTTAATAAATTTATAAAATCTGTTTTTGCATTTTTTGCTAAATGATTTTTGGTATTTGTAGTAATTTTTTTAAGCCTATTATTAGGACAACGCATAATGGCTTTTTCATTACTCATTTTATCATTTTTCAAAGGCAAGTCACTCAAAGCAAGATAAAATCTTCCCATACTTTTATCTAAAAGCTGATTTGCTAAAAATTGATGTGCTTGATTATTTTTTGCTATGATGATAGCTCCGCTTGTGCCTTTATCAAGTCTATGCACAAGCCCTGCTCTATGCTCTCCATTTAAATTTGATAAAACATAGCCCTTATGCAAAAGCCAATCCACCAAAGTCGCTTCTTTAACACTACTTGCACCATGCACGACAACATTAGGAGCTTTGTTTAAAACTAAAACATCATCATCTTCATATAAAATTTCTATATCAAACTCAGGCGTGTAGCTTTCTTTGGCTTCTTTTACTAAAGGTAAAAAAATACTTATTTCATCTTTTTGTTTTATTTTTTTAGAACTTTTATTTTCTAATTTTTCATTAATATATATGCAGTTTTCTTTGATTAGTTTAGCAACTTGCGAACGACTTTGCTTAAGTATGTCTGATAAAAAAATATCCAATCTTTCTTCACAAAGTGATGAAATTTTTAGCATATTATATTTCCTTGTGATAAAATTTGCAATTTTAGCATATAATTACACAATATTTTGTAAAAAAGGTTAGCTTTGATAAAACTTGATAGAAGAATTCTAACGCATTTTGATTTTGTTCAACCTCTTTTAGTGTTGCCTATCATAGCTATATCTTTTCTTTTAATTTATGAAGCAAATACACGCTTAGCCGAAAAACAATTTATCTATACTTTAGTAGGTTTTGCAGGATTTGCATTTTTTTTCTTTTTACCTTTAAGAAGATTAATGTGGCTTATACCTGTACTATATTGGATCAATATAGCTTTGCTTTTGAGTGTGGATATTTTTGGTGTTGAAAAACTTGGAGCTAGAAGATGGCTTGAGATACCTTTTACGCATTTTACCATACAACCTTCTGAAATTTTCAAACCCTCTTTTATTTTAATGCTAGCTTATTTGATTTATCAAAACCCACCACCTCATAATGGCTATGGTTTAAAACAATTTTTAAAGCTAAGTTTTTATATTTTACTTCCATTTTTACTTATAGCAGGAGAACCTGATTTAGGAACAGCTTTAGTACTTTTAATAGTGGGCTTTGGAACGCTTTTTATCATAGGAGTAAATTATAAAATTTGGCTTAGTATTTTTTTAGCTATAGCTATAGCTTCGCCTATTATTTATAGTGATTTTTTAAAACCTTATCAAAAACAAAGAATTCATGATTTCTTAGCTGAAGAGCCAAGTTACCATGTAAAACAATCCATCATTGCAATAGGAAGTGGTGGTTTGAGCGGAAAAAAGGCTGATGAAGCCACACAAACACATTTTAAATTTTTACCTATTTCTACAAGTGATTTTATCTTTGCATATTTGTCTGAAAGATTTGGTTTTATCGGTGCGGTTGTAATCATATTACTTTATACCTTACTCATTTTTCATTTATTGAGTTTAAATTATAAGCTCAAAGATGATTATTTTACAAGAGTAGTAACAAATTGCATTGCTTTATTTATTTTCATATATGTAGCAGTAAATATATCGATGACCATAGGTTTTGCTCCTGTTGTTGGTATACCTATGCCATTTTTTAGTCATGGGGGAAGTTCTTTTGCTACCTTTATGATTTTCTTTGGAATTTTACAAAATTTAATAACTTTTAGATATTTAGCAATAGAAAAAGCGGTAAAAATAAAATTCTAAATTTAAATTAAGGAAATAAAGATATAATAACATTTTTATTTTAACTTCTGGCGGATTTATAGCTCAGTTGGTTAGAGCAACCGGCTCATAACCGGTTGGTCGCAGGTTCGAGTCCTGCTAAATCCACCATTTTATTTAATCTCGTATTTTTATTCTGATCAAAACTTTTTTAAATTACATTCTTATTTTAATTATTTTTTTAAGTGTTTTATATTAAAGCTAAATTCAAATTTCTTATATGTTAAATTAGAGTATTAAAACTAATGAAAATCATTAAAAGTAAGATTAACAATATTTTTATTTACTCTGTAGTTAATTTAAATTCTTTGAAAAATTTTATTAGGAAATTGGTTGCGAAGGGGAGATTTGAACTCCCGACCTTCGGGTTATGAGCCCGACGAGCTAACCACTGCTCTACTTCGCGGCATCATATAAAGTGGATGGGGTAAAGGGATTCGAACCCCTGAATGACAGGACCAAAACCTGTTGCCTTACCGCTTGGCGATACCCCAATAAATGAAGTAATTTTTAAATTAAAAGTGGTATTATATATTATTTTTTGCATAATGTCAAGAAAAATATTATATAATTTCTTAAAAAAATAGAAAAAAGGAGATTGATAGTGGGATATGTTAGTGTAGAACAAGCTATAAAAGAACTTCAAGATGGCAAAATGCTAGTTATGGTAGATGCAGAAGATAGAGAAAATGAGGGAGATTTGATTTTCCCTGCACAATTTAGCTCACAAGAAAAAGTAAATTTTGCCATTACTCATGCAAGAGGTGTGGTATGTGTAGCATTGAGTGAGAATTTGGCTAAAAAATTTGAACTACCTTTAATGGTGCCTAAAAATACATCAAATCACGAAACAGCTTTTACCATCACTGTCGATGCAAAAAATGCAACAACAGGAGTAAGTGCTTGTGAAAGGGATATGACTATACAAATTTTTGCTGATGATAATGCAAAGGCAAGTGATTTTGTGCGTCCTGGCCATATTAATCCTTTGATAGCAAAAAAAGGTGGGGTTTTAGAAAGAACAGGTCACACAGAAGGCACGGTGGATTTATGTCGCTTGGCAGGATTAAAAGAAGCATGTGTGATATGTGAGATTGTTAAAGATAATGGAGATATGGCCAGAAGAAGTGATTTGCTTGAGTTTTGCAAAAAACACGATATTAATATGATTACTATTTCAGATTTAATCGAGTATCGTTTAAAAAATGAAAGTTTGATTTCTTTAATCAAAGAAGAAGACAGTATTTTAGCGGGTTTTAAAGCTAAAAAAATGACTTTTAAAGATCATAATAAAAACGAACATATAGCTTTTAGTTTTGGTGCTTTGAAAGAATGTGAGAATGTTAAATTTTATCTTAGCGGAAGCGACTTTGAACTTCTAACTTCTAATAAATTTAATGAATTATTAAAACAGATTGAGTTTTTAAGCCAAAAAGGTGGTGTAATCATTTTCATGAAAAATGAAAAACAAGAAAACACACAATATAAAAATTACGGCATAGGAGCGCAAATTTTAAGGTATTTAAAAATTTCAAAAATCAAACTTCTAAGTCAAAATACCGATAAAGAATTTATAGGATTGAAAGGCTTTGGACTTGATATTACAAGTAGTGATTTTAAAGCTTAAATTCTAAAAACTTAAACTTATCACCAAAGTTAAACATCAAATTTTTACTTTGGCTGATAAAGTTTTTATAAATTTGAGAGTTAGTATTTTTAGCGTGCTCGATAATTTCTTCTAAGCCAAAGTCAATTAAAGCTTGATTTTGGTTTTTATATTCTAACACTTCAAAGCCCTCTTCTTTTAAAACTTGTAAAAAATGATCAAAATTTACATTATATGTAATATCGCTTTTAGCAAAAAAATCTTTTAAATTCTCTTCAAAAAGATTATACACTTGGTGATTTTTATACATTCTAATACTAATTTTTTCTTCTTTTTTTGCATAATCAAAACATGCAAAAGTTAATTTTTCACAAGTTTGTTTTAATTTGGATAAAAAAGGTTTATAAGAGATACAAAGCTCACTATTAGTGATAGCATATTT
Source organism: Campylobacter sp. CNRCH_2014_0184h (assembly GCF_025772985.1). Lineage (NCBI taxonomy): Bacteria > Pseudomonadati > Campylobacterota > Epsilonproteobacteria > Campylobacterales > Campylobacteraceae > Campylobacter > Campylobacter sp. CNRCH_2014_0184h. Next base: position 18,737 of record NZ_JAKMTB010000005.1, read on the forward strand.
TTCACATTCTTTTAAAAGATCTTCATTTATAGGCTTAAAAACAATATTTAAATCATCATCAACATATGCCATTGTTTTATCTTTTATAAGTTCACATGCAAAACAATCAAATAATTCATTAGCATAAAAAAAGGCATTTTTAAAATGACATTCTTCTAAAGAATTATAAATTTTTACATCCAAATCATACTCATCAAAAAGTTTTTTTTGAACACTTCTTAACTTTTCATGTGGCTCTATAATAAAACATTCAATCTGCTCTAAAACATCAGCTCTAAGAGTGTATAAAGCTTGTATAAAATCAAGCATTAAATGCCCTTCATTTGCCCCTATTTCCACAACTTCAACCGGTAAAGTTAGTTTTTTATCATCTATAAGTTTTAAAAAATGATTAGCTAAGAGTACTCCAAAAAGATTTCCCACACTAACTGCGGTATAAAAATCTCCATTTTTGCCAACACTCACAACTTGGGAGTAATATTTATCAATCCAATTTTGAAAAAATTCACTAAAAGCTATCATTATAAAGCATTAAATTTAGCTATAAAATCAAGCGGATCAACTTGCACACCATTGACTAAAATTCCAAAATGCAAATGTGGCCCTGTAACCCTACCACTAGCTCCACTCAAACCTATAAGCTCGCCTTTTTTTACCTTTTGTCCTACTTTTACATTAAGTTTTGATAGATGATAATACTGAGAATAAATCCCGTATCCATGGTCAATCACCACTGAATTTCCTGCATAGTAACGATCTGAAGCAATCCTTACAATACCATCATTACTTGCATAAATTTTTGTCCCACTTGCTGCTCTAAAATCAGTTCCGCTATGATAACTTTTAAGAGTATCATTAAACAATCTTGCTTTTCCAAAAGCACTTGTAATTTTACTTTCTAAAGGGTATGCAAAATTGCCTTCAAATAAAGCCATATTAGTATAAGTATTATAAACCTTAATAGCTTCTTGATATTCTTTGCTAATGCGATCAAGTGTTTCTTTAAGTGGATTGACCTTAGAAGCACTAACTTTTAAAAATTCTTTTTTATAATTTCCTTCGCTAAATTTTATGTTAATTTCCTCTTTGGAATTATCTTTAAATTCAGCTATTAATTTTCTATCTTTGGGGTTTTTATAAGGCATAGCTACACTAACAATAACTTTATTTTTATACTCAAAAAAAGGAAGTTTTTTAGAATTTGAACTAACTTGTAAAAAATTACTTTTATCAAATTCTAAAAAAACTACATGCCCTTTTACAAGCTCAATCTCTCTAGCTTCTAATGCAAACACCAAAAAACAAAGCAAAAAAAGAATTTTTCTCATATACTAAGCTCTTTAATATCAGCTATTTTTAAAAACTCACGATAAATTGTACACACTAAAGCTTGACGATTATTTTTAATATTTTCATCTTTATCATTAATCATCACTTTATCAAAAAAAGCATCAATTTGCGGTTTGAGCGCAAAAAGGCTTTCTAAAAGCCCTTGGGTATTATTTTCTTTTGTTTTACACTGCATAAAAGCTTGATATAAATCTTTTTCCTCTTGAGTGTTAAACAAATTCTCATTAACTTGAGCTTCACTCAATACTACAATATTTGCCAAACGCTTAAAAGTAGCAAAATTTTGACTAAAATCTGCCTTATTTGCACTTTGAATCAAAGCTTTCATACAAGAATCAATATAAATAACATCATAAGTTTTAGAGCTAAGCACAGCTTTAACAAAAGAAGCATTTACTTCATAAAAAGTATATAAACGCTCTAAGATAAAATCTAATAAAATTTTCAAATCAAAGCTTTTATATTCACTAGCTATTGCTTCTAAAAACATCTTAAGATCAAAATTTTTATTTAAAGCTAGGATAATTTTTAAAACACCATTTGCTGCTCTTCTTAAAGCATAAGGATCTTTTGTGCCACTTGGGATTTTCCCCATTGAAAAAAGCCCCATAAGTGTATCAAATTTATAAGCTAAAGCTACAATAGAGCTAAATTCATTACTTGGCATAGCTGAATTATCGCCATTTGGAAGGTATTGCTCTTTAATCGCCAAAGCAAGCTCATCGCTCATACCCATAGCCTTAGCATAATAAGATCCCATAATACCTTGAAGATCAGTAAATTCATACACCATTTGAGTACTTAGATCAGCTTTTGAGTATTCTATGGCTTTTAAGATTTCATCTTTTTGGGTATTAGCAAAAATCTCACAAAGCTTAACAGCGATTTTTTGTTCTCTAATGATTTTATCTTTTAAGGTTCCAAGTCCTTCAAGATAGATCATTTGGCTTATTTTATCATTATTTAAGCCCTGTGCTAAGTCATTTTTCCAAAAAAACATCGCATCACTTAATCTTGCTCTTAAAACTCTTTCATTTCCATTAATGATTTTAGAATAATCCTCACAAACCGCATTAGAAACTACAATAAAATGATTGCTTAAAGTATTGTTTTTAAATACTGCAAAATAGCGTTGGTTTTCTCTCATGGAAGTGATGATTACCTCACTTGGGATTTCTAAATACTCTTTTTCAAAATGCCCTAATAATGCCTTTGGATACTCTGTAATAGCTACAACCTCAGCTAAAAGCTCATCATCTTCTGCAATAGTAATATCATTTTCTTTTTCAAGCATCTTTAACTGTTCAACGATAAGCTTTTTTCTTTGTTCTTGATCTAAAATAATATAATTTTGCTCTAAAGTTTTAAAATACTCATCAATATTCGCAAAAGCTATCAAATCATAACTAACACTTCTATGTACAAAAGTACTTTTTGCACTTTTAACACCATAGCTTTCAAACTCAATCAACTCATCATTTAATACACAACAAAGCGAGCGAATAGCTCTAATAAATTCAAAACTACCATCGCCCCATCTCATAGTTTTACCAAAGCTCAAGCTTTTTAAGAAAGCTTCAATCATTTGAGCTAAAACTGCTTTACTTTGTAAGCCTTGCACTTGTTTTTGACAATACAAGACTTCTTTACCTTTAATTTCTTTAAATTCAAGCTCTTCTTCTTTTAAACCACTTTTTTCTAAAAAACTAAGCCCTGCTTGAGTAAGCTTTCCATCTTTATAAGCTATCGCCCTAGGTGCGCCTATAAATTCCACAAAAGAATCATCTTGTTTTTCTTTAAAATTTTCATGGATAAAAACCAATCTTCTAGGAGTATAGAAAAATTTAAATTCAGATTCTAAATGATACTCTTGTAAAATCTTCTCCCATTTTTTAGTAATATTTGGAAGTTCTTTTAATAAAGGAATAGCAGGAAGCTCTTCTGTGCCTATTTCTATTAACAATTTCATTTTACACTCTTTTTTAAAAATTTTTTAGTGTATTTTACCTATTTTTTTTAAAATCTTTCTTTGTTTTTAATTTTTCTTCTCTTTGTTTGGCTTTTTCTTGCATTTGGCGGTTAAAGCCAAATACAAGAAAAGCCATAAAAACTATAAACAAAGCAATAATAATATAATCTATCATTAGTCCCAACACTCTGCGTTTTTAATACCAAGCTTTGAAGCACTAAACACTGGATCTCTACCTTGTCTTTTTTGCTCACTAAAGTCTTTTAATACCTTTTTCACTATACCACCAAGCAATAAAATAGAAATGATATTAATCGTAGCCATAAATGCCATAGTAGTATCAGCTAAATCCCATGCAAATTTTAAATCCATATTTGCACCAATAAAGATCATAAGTACAGCGCTTGCTTTAAAAAGATTGATAATAATAGGATTTTGAGTAAGGTATTTAATATTTGCTTGAGCATAATAATAATTTCCTATCAAAGAAGTAATAGCAAATAAAACTATACTAACAGTAGTAAAATGCACACCTAAATTTCCATAATATTCTTTCATAGATTCTTGCACCAAAGGTAGTGCTGTTAAAATAGGCTTACCATCTACGCCGATATTATTTGCATAAGCAAGTGAAAATAACACTAAAAATCCTGAACTTGTACAAATAATCACATCAATTAATACAGAAAATGCTTGAATAACTCCTTGTTTTGCAGGGTGAGTTGTAAGAGCTGAAGCTGCTGCATTTGGCGCTGAGCCCATGCCTGCTTCATTAGAAAATAATCCTCTTTTTATACCTATAACCAAAGCAGAACCTGCAAATCCACCAAAAATAGCTTCAAAATCAAAAGCACTTTTAAAAATCATAGAAAACACTTCAGGAATTTTATCAAAATTCATAAACATTGCTATGATAGATAAACCTACATAAATCATCGCCATAATAGGAACGATAACCGAACTTACTTTACCTATTTTAGTGTGATCGCCAAAAAACATATAAGCAGCAAAAACAGCTAAAATTGCTCCTATTACAATAGGCCACCAACTTTGAGCAAAGCTTACTTCACTAGCATCAACCATGCCTTTATAGTAAAACTCAAATGCTGAAGTCATAGTTTGACTTTGAAGACCATTAAATCCATAAGCATAAGTAATGATTAAAATCACCGCAAAAACAGCTCCAAGCCATTTTAAATTTAAAGCTTTACTAATATAATAAGCAGGACCACCTTTAAAACTTTTACCATCACGGCTTTTGTAAACTTGTGCTAAAGTACTTTCTGCAAAAGCTGAGGCGCCACCAAAAAACGCCATAGCCCACATCCAAAATAAAGCACCTGGTCCACCCAAAACAACTGCTACTGCGATACCTGCGATATTTCCTATACCAACTCTTGAAGCTGTTGAAATCATCAAAGCTTGAAAAGGAGTAATATGGTGTTTTTCATGCTTTTCTTGCTTTTCTGTTAAGATATCAAACACATAAGGAAGCATTCGAAATTGCACAAAACCAGTCAAATAACTATAATAAAACCCCGTGACAATAAGTAAAATTACTAAAATAGAATAATACTGATTATTCACAAAGGCAACAAATTGGGATATTAAATCCATATTTATCTCCTTTTTTATAAATTTTCAAATACAAATTTATCATAAAAAAATGAATTTGTTATAAAAAAATATAATTTTAGGTTAATTTTATTTTATTTTTTATAGCTATGTGAAATTTTAACTCAAAATATTAACAACAACATCACATAAAACACCTTTAAGTAAAAAGAAAACTTAATTTTTATACACTTAGATTTTTAAAAATTTATCAAGGTGTGCAAGTTGAAACAAAATACGATGAAACTTTTTGTATTTTTTGCCATTATTATTTTTTGGGCTTATTTCTCATTTCCTATTGAAATTTTACAAGTCAAAGATCAAAATGGTTTAGCCACAGGTGAATATGCTTATACCATAGAAGCTAAAGCTTATGTTCATAGTTATTTCACAACACTTGGTTTAACAGTGGGTGGGATTTTAATAGGAATAGTGTTTGGTTTTTTTCTAGCATTTTTAAGATTTTTAGAAATCCAAAGTTTAAATTTTATTATAGATGAATACATAGACATCATACGCGGAACCCCACTGCTTTTACAACTTTTGATTTTTTCTGTAGTGATTTTTGCTACTTGGAGTGATAATTTTTATGTAGCTATTATCGCACTTGGACTTAATAGCTCTGCTTATGTAGCTGAAATCGTAAGAAGTGGAATTCAAAGCGTAGACAAAGGACAAATGGAAGCAGCAAGAGCAATGGGACTTAATTATTCTGCTTCTATGAGACTAATCATCTTCCCACAGGCAATTAAAAACATTTTACCTTCTTTAATGAATGAATTTATTTCTTTATTTAAAGAAACTTCAATAGTAGGTTATATTAGTGTTATGGATATTACCATGCAAAGTAAAAGCTTACAAGCAATCTATTACAACCCTAAACCTATTATTTTTACAGGACTTGTATATTATATAAGTGTTAAAATTTTAACACTTATCGCAAGAATTATAGAAGTGAGATTAAATAAACATGATTAAAATAGAAAATTTAATTAAAAAATACGGAGATTTAGAAGTCTTAAAAGATATTAGTGTTGAAGTACGTAAAGGTAATATTATTGCTATTATAGGGCCTAGTGGAGGTGGAAAAAGTACTTTTTTGCGCTGTTTAAATAAACTTGAAACACCAGATAGTGGTAATATTTATATTAATAATGTTAATATACTTGATAAAAAAGCAGATATCAATAAAATTCGTCAAAAAGTAAGCATGGTATTTCAACATTTTAATCTTTTTAATAATAAAAATGTTTTAGAAAATTTATGTCTAGCGCCAGTACAAACAAAAATCATGAGTAAAGACGAAGCAGTAAAAAAAGCACGAGAACTACTCAAAAAAGTTGGCTTAAGTGATAAAGAAAGCTATTTTCCTCACAAACTCTCAGGCGGACAAAAACAGCGTATTGCCATAGCAAGGTCATTAATGATGAATCCTGATGTGATTTTATTTGATGAGCCAACTTCAGCTTTAGATCCTGAAATGATAGGTGAAGTTTTAAATATCATGAAAGAAGTAGCTAAAGAAGGTCTAACCATGCTTGTAGTTACACATGAAATGGGATTTGCAAGAAATGTAGCTAATCGAATTTTCTTTATGGATAAAGGCATTATAGCAGTAGATGAATGTCCTAAAGTAGCTTTTGAAAACCCAAAAAATGAAAGATTGAAAGAATTTTTAAATCAAGTTTTAAATCATTAAAATTTTTCAAAAGAGGCAAAATTTTGCCTCAAAGCTTCATAACTCACTATGCCTACACTCGTAGCTAAATTTAAACTTCTACCACAATCTTTCATCGGTATAGTAATAGCATTTTCCCATTTTTTTTGCATTAAATCCATAGGTAAACCAAAACTTTCACTTCCAAAAAACAAAAAATCGCCTTTTTGATAATTTACGTCAAAATAAGCTTGAGTGGTTTTAGTTGTTGCAAAGAAAAATCTATCTTGAAATTTTTCATATTCTTTTAAAAAATCTTCTAAATTATTCCATAATAAAGGATTTAATTTTTTCCAATAATCAAGCCCCGCTCTTTTAACTGCCTTTTCATCGATACTAAAAAGTGGATTGATAATATGTAAAGTAAATCCCGCATTAAAACACATTCTGCCTATACTTCCTGTATTTTGTGGTATACGAGGCTCAACCAAGACTATATGAAACATCTTTTTCCTTAAAGTGGTGTCCCCAGCAAGGTTTGAACTTGCGGCCTCAGAATTAGGAATTCTGCGCTCTATCCAGCTGAGCTATGAGGACAAATATTTTTTATTATTTTAAGAAAAAATTTATTTTATAGAGCTTAAATTTTAAGCTCTATAAAAAAACATTTTGGATTTTCATCAAAACCTAAAATTCCATTATGTGCATCAATAATTTGTTTTGACAAAGAAAGTCCTAGACCATTGCCTTTTAACTTAGTTGTTTTAAAAGCTTCAAAAACCATTTTTTTATCTTTGATACTTACCCCGTTATCATAAACTTTGATAAAAACTCTATCTTCTTTTTGCTCACATTTAACTTTTATACAACCATCATCATTTTCACTTTCTTCAATAGCATCTATGGCATTATAAAGCAAATTTTGCAAAACCAAAGCAAGCAAAGATTTATCCGCGTTGATTTTTAAATCTAAAAATTCAAATGTAAAATCAATATTAGCTAGATAATTATAAGCTCCAATAGCTTGTTCGCATTCATCTTGTAATTCTTTTAAATTAAATTCATTTAAATTAACATGCACTCCTTTTGTAAAAAGCAAAGTAGAATTTACAATACGCTCCACCCTAGAAATAGCCTTTTGAATTTCTAATACTATATGCTTATTTTTTAACTCGCTTCTTTCAAACAAAGTAGAACTTAACAAAGAAATAGAACCGATAGGATTGCGTATTTCATGTGCTAGGTGTGCTGCTACTGTACCCATACTAGCTAATCTCTCATTCCTTTTTTCATCACTAATATCAGTGGCGCTAACTATAAGTTTATCGGCATGAGAGGTGACTTTTATTAAATAAAATTTATGATCAAACTCAAGCTCATAATGAGTTTTTTCAAGATCAATTTTTTCTAAAAGTTTTGGTTGTTGATTAGCTAAGTTATTTTGAAGTGTTATCTTTTTATTAGTATCTAAAACCCACAAAGCCATTGGTAAAACTTCTATAATATCACTTACCATTTGTCTTAACGCAGTGTAGTTTTCATTAAGTTGCTTATATTCATTTTCTATAACATAGGTTTGCTCTATTAAGGCTTTTAGCCCTTGTTGTAAGTTTTCTTTTTCACTAGAATCTAAACTTTTTAAAATATTCTCATCCACACTTAATCCTTAATTAAAAATTGAAAATCTTCTAAAGTATATAAAAGCAAATTACGCTCCTTATTTAGAATAAGCTCTTTACTAAAGCCACTCTTTGAAAAAAGCACATATAAATTAGGTTGAATTTGCAACTGTTTTGCTTTGTTTTTTAAGGTATTTAAAATATTTTTACATATTTTTCTTTCTTTAAATTTAACCTCACCTAAAACACAAAAATTTTCTTTTTTATAATAAAGATCTATCTCACAATAATAATTCCAAAAACTATACACCTGCTTTACCTTAAGCTTTTTAGCTAAAAATTCTTTACACAAAAGCTCAAAAGTAAAGCTTTGATATTTTTCTAAATTTTCTTGGATTACCTCCATTAGCTCGTTGTATCTTTTCATCGTAATTAAGTTTAAATTAGGATATATAAAATAAAAGAAAAATCTCAATCCTTGATTTTTAAAAACAACCTTATCTTGAATGCTATATGAGCGTAATTCTTTTTTAATCTTTTGTCTTTTATTTTTCACAATAGGCTTTTCTTGACTTTTTTCCAAAGTCAAAATATTTTTTTCTAAAAGTTTATTAACAAGTCCTAGAGCTTGAAAATGCGGAATAGATTTATTGATAGAATAGCGTTTTCTATCATTTTTACTTAAAACGCTCAAAGCCTTCAAAGCATTATCATCTAAATTTAAATAAGATAAAATATCAAAAGCTTTTAAAATAAAAACATTTAAAATATTATCATATAAACTTAATTTCAAATCAAATTCAAATTCATCAAAAATACTATAAAAATCAAAAATATTTTTAAGCTCCAAAGTTTCACAGCGTTTTGAAAAATCACTAAAATTTATAACCACATCCTTATTTTAAATATTTTGTATGATATAATTTTAACAAATTTTTGGGGGATTTTTTTGAATATTGAAACATTAAAACAAGATATTATTTTAAAAAAAGGCATATATTATTTTGATTTTACAGCTAGCGCTTTAGCATTAAAAAGTATAGAAAAAGAAATAAAAAAAATTCTTACAACTTATGCAAATACACATTCAGATAGCTCTTTAAATTCTTTCATCACACAGCAACATTATGAAAATGCAAGAACAAATTTAAAAAAATACCTTGAATTAGATAATAGCTTTGCTCTTATAGCTTGCGGGAGTGGATCTTCAGCTGCTATTAAAAAATTTCAAGAACTTTTAGGTCTATATATACCCCCGCTTATTAAAGAAAAATACTTTAAAAATACAGATAAAAGCACCTTACCTTTAGTTATAGTAGGACCTTATGAACATCACTCTAACGAACTTTCATTCAGAGAAGCTTTGTGTGAATGCGTTCGCATACCCTTAGATAAAAATGGTGAGCTAGATTATGCTTTTTTGGAAAAATTGTTAAAAAAATCCAAAAACAGACAAATCATAGCAAGCTTTAACGCTGCTTCAAATGTCACAGGAATTTTAAGTGATTATAAAAAAATCTACACTCTAATCAAACAATATGATGGCGTAGTCGCCTTTGATATTTCCACCTTAGCTCCTTATGCTAACTTAAATCCTAAATTTTACGATGCAGTGTTTATCAGTTCTCATAAATTACTTGGTGGTGTAGGATCTTGTGGCTTACTTGCTATTAAAAAAAATCTATGTGGTAATACTCCTAGCTTTGCTGCAGGTGGAACCGTAGGCTATGTTTCAAGAACTTCTCAGCAATACTTATGCGAGGTTGAAAATTTAGAAGAAGGTGGCACACCTGGAATTATTCAACTTATTAGAGCAAGTTTAGCTTTTAAAGTACGCAATGAAATAGGTTTAAAAAATATAGAAAAAAAAGAAAAAGAGCTTTGTGGGTATTTTTTAAAACAATGCACAAATTTTCCAAAAATGATCTTATATGCAAAAAATATCACTCATAGATTGCCTATTTTTGCTTTCAACATAGAAGGAATTTCTCCTTTTGATTTAGCTTACAAACTAAGCAAAACTTATAAGATAGAAACAAGAGCAGGCTGTGCTTGCGCAGGACCCTATGGGCATGATTTACTAAAATTAAAAGATAATCAAGAGCTAAAATTTAAACCAGGTTGGCTAAGAGTGGGTTTTCATTATACACACACAAAAGAAGATATAGAGTATTTTTTTAAAGCCTTGAAAGCAAGTATCAAGGCTTTAAGTTGATTATTGCAAATCGTATTTTTCTACGATTTTTTGGTAAGTACCATCAGCTTTAACTTTTTCTAAACCTGCATTAATTTTTTGAACAAGCTCAGTTTGTTTTCCTTTATCAAAAGCTATACAAAACCCTGAACTTCCATCATTTTCTTCTAAAAATGCTTCTAACTCTTCATTAGTTTTTAAATAACCTTTACCGATATCTTTATCTGTTAAAACTGCATCAACTTTACCAGCTTTTAAAGCCAAAATTGCAGCTAACATTTCTTCGCTAGCCACCACTTGAGCATTTGGAATAGCCTTAGCAGCGCTTTCTTGGATGGTTCCAAGTTGAACACCTATTTTTTTACCTTCCAAACTTTGTTTATCACTAATACTAGAATCTGTTTTTAGTTTTAAATATAAATTTTTAGTATTAAAATAAGTATCACTAAAATCCATACTAGTAAGTCTTTGCGGTGTTGAACTCATAGCAGAAGCTATCATATCAATCTTTCCAGCTTTTAAAGCAGGGATCAAACCATCAAAACTCATGTTTACCCACTCAAGTTTTAAATTTTCTCTTTTTGCAATCTCTTCTAGTAAATCAACATCAAATCCGGTAATTTTTGCATCTTTAACAAAATCAAAAGGAGGATAATTTGCAGCTATACCTACTTTATAAACTTTTTCACTAGAAGCACTAGCTTGATTTTTATCGCTTGAGCAAGCACCTAAAGCTAATATACCAAATAACGCTAAAACAACATATAATATTTTTTTCATTTTTAATCCTTTAAATTATATTTAACTAAAAATTTTTCTAAAGTGCCATCTTTTTTCATTTCTTCTAAGTGTTGATTAACTTTAGAAATTAAATCCTTAAATTCATTTTTTCTAAATGCTATACCAAAACCTTCACTTCCATCATCTTCTTCATAAAAAGCAGTTACGTTAGAATACTGTTTTAAAAAATTCATAGCACTTGCTTTATCAGTTACCACAGCATCAATTTTTTGAGCATCTAAGTTTAAAAAACAATTTAGCATACTTTCATTAGCTACTACAACTGCATTTGAGATTTGCTTTGCAGCATTTTCTTGGATAGAACCGAGTAAAACACAAATATTTTTTGATTTTAAATCCTCTTTTTTTGAAAAATTGCTAATTTTATGTTTTAAATATACATTTTTATCTTTAAAATAAGAAATACTAAAATCAACATTTTGTGCTCTTTGAGGAGTAATTCCCATAGAAGAAATAATAAGATCGATTTTCTTACCCATTAAGGCTGGAATAAGAGCATCATAACTCATATTAATAAATTCTATTTTAAAATTAGCTCTTTTTGCTAATTCCTGGATAATATCTACATCAAAACCACTGAGTTTTCCATCTTGCATAAATTCATACGGTGGATAACTTGCTTCTATGCCTACCTTTAAAATCTTATCTTGATTTTCGACTTGTTTTGAACAAGCACTTAAAATCAAAACACCAAATAATATTAAAACAACACATAATATTTTTTTCATTTTATCTCCTAAAGATTAAATTAATAAAAGTTACAATGTGTTTAAACGCCTGTATTTTTTCATTAGCACTCCTTTGTTTTAGTAAATTGTCTAAAATTATAGCAAAAAAATATTTTTTTAATATTTTAATTTCCATAGTTTAATTTTTATTTCATTTCTTTAAAAATAAATTATAATTGTTTTTTTAAAAAACAAAGGAGTGCTTTAACCACATAAAGACGATTTACAGCTTCTTCAAAAATAACTTTAGAATGCTTCTCAAAAATTTCTTCACTAACTTCAAAACCTTTGTATGCAGGTAAACAATGAAGCAAAATAGCGTCTTTATTTGCATATTTCATCGCTTTATTATCAATCATAAAACCATCAAAGTCTTTTATTTTATTTTCTTTTTCAACTTCTTCGCCCATTGAAACCCATGTATCAGTCACAACAACATCTTTGTCTTTCAAAGCTTCAAATTTATTATGAAATAATGAAATTTTTGCACCTGAAATTTCTGATTTTTTTGTAACAAAATTCCAAACTTGTGTGTTTATACTATAATTTTTTGGTATGGCTATACTAATTTCATAACCTAAAATCGCAGAAGCTATCAACCAAGAATTACATACATTATTACTATCTCCTATAAAAGCAATTTTTAAATTGTTATCTTTTTCCTTACCTTGTTCTTTAATAGTTAATAAATCTCCTAAAATCTGCGTTGGATGATAAAGGTCACTTAAACCATTAATAACATGAGCTTTAGAATATCTTGCAAATTCTACTAAACTATCATGATTTTTTACTCTCATCATTATAAAATCCACCATAGAACCAATAACCCTAGCTGTATCTTTAATAGATTCACCTCTACCAAGTTGCAAATCATTACTATTTAAACATATGGCTTTCCCACCAAGTTCTGTAATTGCAAGTTCAAAAGCCATTCTTGTACGCGTAGAATTTTTTTCAAAAATCATTGCCAAGGTTTTGTCTTGCAATAATTTTTTTGGATTTTTTTTCAAATCAGCAGCATGATTAATAATATTTAAAATATTTTCTTTAGTAAAATCCATCAATGTTAAAAAGTGTTTCATTTACATATCCTTATTTTTAATATATCGACAAAAAATAATATAATATAGTTTTATTTATAAAATATTAATAATATTGTATATTATATAAAAACTTTAACAAATAAATACAAATTTATATTTTTACCTTTTTACTAATCATTAAAACATAGCCTATTCCAAGACAAATAGACCACATTGAACTACCTCCATAGCTTAAAAGCGGCACAGCAACACCTTTTAATGGAGTCAAGGAAATAATTCCAAAAGCATTCATAAAAAATGAAAACAATAAAAGCAAAGCTACACCCGAACAAAACAAAAAATGAACTTTATTTTCACAACGCCCTGCTATTCTAAAAATTCGAAGTATTACCATCAAATATATAAAACAAATAATACTTAATCCCAATAATCCTATCTCTTCAGTAATCCCTGATAAGACAAAGTCCGTGTGCACCTCACTTAAAAATCCTAGTTTAAAAGTTCCAAGCCCTAAACCCTCTCCAAAAAATCCACCATGAGCTATAGCATTTAAACTATGTGAAATTTGATAAGGCTCTGAGTTGTGACTTACTCTTAAAACACTTGCTAGCCAATCAGGAAAGAAAGGTAAAAACGCATCTTGGATATTTCCCCACCAAGCAGAAATACGCTGAATTCTTCTTTGATTACTTAAGATTACCAAAACTCCAATCATTCCAACAATAACCACACCAAAAGCAAAAAGTCTTTTACTAGCTCCTGCAAAAAAAGCTAAAGCAAAAACCAAGAAAAAAGAAATAACACTTTGCCCTAAATCATTTTGTGTCATATAAATATAACCAATAACAAAAGCAGCTAAAATAAAATAAGGAATTAAAATTAAAACTTCATGTTTGATTGCTTTTTTGCTATCATCAATCCTTCTTGTATAAGACCAAGCAAGGAAATAAATCAAACCTATTTTAAAAAATTCAACTGGAGAGATAGATAAAGGACCAAGCCTAATCCACCTTTTAGCACCACCTGCTGCAGTAGCAAGAAAGGTAGGCAGAAAAGGTAAAATAAGTATAAATAAAAAAGAGATGAGTAAAACGCTTATCATCAAATAATGCGCCATTTTACTATCAGGATTTAATCTTGAAACAAAATAAATAATAGCTATACCACTAAGCCCAAAAAAAAGCTGTCTGATAAAAAAGTGAAATTCATTATATTCTAAATAAAGAACAGTAAAAGCACTTAAAGAATATGAAAAAAGTATTCCTATAGTTATAAGAATGCAACTTAAAAAAAATAACTTTCTATCAGCAACCAATGTTATTCCCTAAATTTTTATAAAAAATTAATTTTAATAAATTGCAACTTAAAATGATGTTATTTTAGCATCAAGTATTATTTTTATATAAAGATTTTAAGCTCTCATAAGCAAGCTGAATTTTCTCAAATTCTTCACGGCAATAAGCTTGTTCGATCTTACTTTTACCTTGATGGCGATCAGGATGATAAATTTTAACCAAATTAAGATAATTTTGTCTAATAGTAGCAAAATCATCACTAGAATTACATCCTAGTGTTTGAAAATAATTTTCAAAAAGCTTTGCCAGAGCATTAAATTTCCAATTAGTACTAGCTTTGTTTTTCATTTTATTTCTAAATTCTAAAAGCTGAGTTTCATTAATCGTAAAATCAACACAATATTTCAAATGCTCATTCACACTAGCTAAAATTTCTAAAAGATTTAAAGTATTATCATCTTTGTATTCTACTGAAAAAATACAATTTTTTTCATCATACACGCTTTTATGATCTTTAAAATACTGCTCTAAATACACAGCAAATAATTTTTCATTCGAACTTAGTGTGATTAAAATATTCTTTTGCGCAAAGCCTATTTTAGCAAAGATTACAGGCTTTAAAGTATTTGCTTGAGCAAGATTTAATTTAAAGGTTTTATAATGTGCAAAAGCAAGATTATCAATTTGATTTCCAGTATTTTTTTTATATTTGTGGTTAACAAGTTTTAAAAAATATCTTCTTTGAGGAATTTCATTTTCTACAAAAAAAGACAAGGTTTTATTTTTATTACCTATAACTTTGGAAAAATTTTTACGGATAAGATCTTGAAAATATTTAAACATTAAAAAATCATCAGTATTAACACTAACTGATTCTAAAGTTTGCACTACTTGCATAAAATCCTCTCTATAAACCTAACTCCACAAAAATGCTTGCTCATTTAAAGCACTAGTGTGTTTTAAAATTTCATTTGGACTATAATCGGCTTTATATGCTAAAGATTGACACCCTTTTACAAAATATCCCAAATAAATATATTTTAATTTTTTTAATTGTGCAAGTTTAATTTCTGTTAAAAGCGAATATTTACCAAGACTTAGATGGGAAAAATCTGGATCATAAAAACAATAAATGCTAGAAATTCCATCTTCTAAAATATCAATCAAATCAACACAAACTAACTTATTGTCTATATAAAAATCAAGCTCATATCCAAAAGTACCAGCATTATCTACATAAAGATTGTAATATTTTCTAAAATTTAAATCATAAATTTTCCAATTTCTTTTATCTTTTTGGTAATGGTGATATTTTTCATAAAGCAATAAATGCTCATCACTTAAAGAAGGTTTTTGTAAGATTATTTTAGTGGCTGTATTTTTTTTCAAAACCCTGCGATAACTTTTGCTAAAATGAAAATTTTCTACTAAAATACGTAAATTTTGACACTCATTGCAATCATTACATATTGGTCTTGAAAAATACGAACCAAAGCGACGCCAACCTCTTGAAACTAGTTCTTGATTTTGTGTTTTTGTGATAAAAGATATATAATTATACTCATTTCTACAGTATCTATTTTCAAGATAAGGACATTCTTCTTCTAAAGTACAAAAACCAATAATATTATTCATTAGATCTTTTTAATATCACTATTTTTTACAAATTCCATAAATTCATTAGCCAAACGCTCTTCTTTTAAAAACATATCTTCAAATTCTTGCTCTTGTTTTTTATTTTCATTTTGTTTAGCTAAATCTTTTTGTATAGCATCTAAGTCAGTATTTTTCATACTAACTCCACTTTTACTCGCTTTAACCTTTTCTTTTTTTACTTGACCTTGTTCTTTTTGAAGTGCTTTTTTTATATCTTTTAATTCATCTAAAAAACTCATGATTGCCTACTTTCTTTTATTTTTTGCAAGGCTGCAGCTATAGCAGCAATTACTTCTTCTTTATTTTCTTGGTGTCTATCTTCTGTTTTTTCTAAAAGCTCTTCCATATGTGTTTCTATAAAAGAAGTATCAAAATACCCTCTTCTAAATTCTCTTATTTTGGTAATTGCAATCAAAAATGGCACGGTTGTTCTAATATCATCAATCACAAATTCTTTCAAAGCTCTCTCAAGTCTATTAACCGCACTATCATAACTTGAACCTTTAACGATTAATTTTGCAAGCAAAGAATCATAATAAGGTGGCACGGTATAGTCTTTATATAAATGACTATCCACTCTTACAGATGGCCCTAAAGCTGGAAAATATTCTGTGATTTTACCCGGACTTGGAATGAAATTTTTCCATACATTTTCTGCTGTAATTCTAGCTTCTATCGCAAAACCTCTTGGCTTTATATCACTTTGTTCAAGATCTAAAATTTCCCCATTTGCTATACGAATTTGTCTTGTGATAAGATCAATTCCTGTGATTTCTTCTGTGATTGGGTGTTCTACTTGAATTCTTGTATTCATTTCCATAAAATAAAATCTATTATAATCATCAAGTAAAAACTCAACCGTCCCAACATTGGTATAACCCACAGCTTTTGCAGCAGCTACTGCGGTAACTCCTATGGTTTTTCTTAGTTTTTCTGAGATACTTGGACAAGGTGCTATTTCAATGATTTTTTGATGTCTTCTTTGTATTGAGCAATCTCTTTCACAAAGATGGATGATATTACCATAATTATCTGCTAAAATTTGAAACTCAATATGCCTTGGATTAATAACATATTTTTCCATAAAAACTTCATCATTTTTAAAAAAGCTTAATGCCTCTCTCTTACAAGCTTCAAAAGATTTTTCTAAATCTTCTTCTTTATGTACTACGCGTATACCTCTACCACCACCGCCACCACTGGCTTTTAAAATCACTGGATAACCTATTTTTAAAGCTTGAAGTTTGATTTCTTCTAATGTACAATGATTTAATTTTTCAGTACCTGGAACCACAGGAATTCCATTTTTTTTCATTAAATATCTTGCTATATTTTTATTTCCCATTTTACGGATAACATCTGATTTTGGCCCTATAAAGATAATCCCTGCTTCTTCACATTCTTTAGCAAACTCATAATTTTCACTTAAAAAGCCATATCCAGGATGTATAGCATCAGCCCCGCAAGCTTTAGCAATTTCAACTATTCTTTTACCATCTAAATATCCTCTTATGGCATCAGTTCCTATTCTATATGCTTCATCAGCAACTTTTACATGCAAACACTCATGATCAGGTTCAGTATAAACAGCAACGCTTTTTATATGTAAATCCCTACAAGCACGGATTACCCTTACTGCAATCTCACCCCTATTAGCTATTAAAATCTTATGTATCATTACTTTGCCTTAAGCTAAAATATTATTCAAAGAAGATTAGCATAAAAATATAAAAATTCTATAAAATTACTTATTTTTGCTAATTTTAAGAATTTTTTGATAAAATTACTCTTTTATTTTGCGCCCATAGCTCAGCTGGATAGAGCATTTGATTGCGGTTCAAAAGGTCAGAGGTTCGAATCCTCTTGGGCGTACCACTTTATTTACATTCTTTGTCTATAAAATTCCTTTCTAAAATTTTCAAATTCATCTTTGATAATAGCTTCACGCATTTGCTTTACCAAATTTAGATAATAATGTAAATTATGAATACTTGCAAGTCTAAAAAAAGTTAATTCTTTAGCTTTAAATAAATGATTCAAATAAGCCCTTGAAAAGTTTTTACATGTATAGCAAGAACATTTGCTGTCTATAGGAGCATGATCAGTGATAAATTCTGCTTTTTTGATATTAAATTTTCCAAAGCTAGTAAATAAAGTTCCATTTCTTGCATTTCTTGTTGGCATCACACAATCAAACATATCAACACCTCTTGCTACATTTTCTACTAAATCTTCAGGTGTGCCAACTCCCATTAAATATCTAGGACGATTATTATCTACATAAGGCATCATAGCTTCAACCGTATCATACATAGCCTCATTTTCTTCTCCTACGCTTAATCCACCTATAGCAAGTCCATCAAAGTCCATCTCACAAAGTGCTTGAGAACAAATTTTTCTAGCTTCAAAATCCGTTCCACCTTGAATAATACCAAAAATATTCTGCCCTACTCCCACACCTTGACTTTGCTTTAGCTTGTGATAATCAATAGCTTCTTTTGCCCATTTTATAGTACGTTTTAAAGAAAGCTCTATCCTTTCTTTACTTGCAGGCAAAGCCACTAAATCATCTAAAATCATCATAATGTCTGAGTTAAAATCATACTGAGCATCTAAAACACTTTGCGGGGTAAAATAATGCAAACTTCCATCAATATGACTTTTAAACTGAATTCCTTTTTCATCAGGTTTTGAATTTTTACTTAAAGAAAAAGCTTGAAAGCCTCCACTATCTGTTAAAAAAGATCCATTAAATTTACTAAAACCATGCAAGCCACCCATTTGTTTAATCACCTTAGATCCTGGTCTTAAATACAAATGATAAGTATTTGCTAAAATAATTTTTGCATTTAAAATTTCACTCATATCAACAGCATCTAAACTTTTAATCGCAGCCAAAGTCCCAACTGGCATAAAAATAGGAGTTAAAATTTCATTATGTGTAGTTTTTATACGACAAGCTCTGGCATTTGCACTTTTATATTGAACTTCAAATTCCATTGATTTTCCTATATTTTTTTGCATAATCATACCAAAGACTTGCTTATAAGTTTTTTGAAAGAAAGCCTGTTTTTAACAGGCTTAAGAAATTAGTAATTTTTTACAAATTCAACGATTTTTTCACAACCTTCAATGATATCTTTTTCATTAGTTGCATAAGAAAGTCTAAAATACCCTTCCATACCAAAACCTATGCCTGGTACTAAAGCTACTTTTTGCTCTTCTAATAATCTTTTACAAAATCTCATAGAATCACTATCAACTTCCTTACAAGAGATAAATAAATAAAAAGCTCCTTGTGGAATTTGTTCTAATTTTAACTTATCGCTTTTAGCTAAAATTTCACACGCTAATTCTCTACGCTTTAAAAAAGCTTGTCTCATCATTTCAATATCACTATCTGCTTTTCCAAGTAAGGCTGGTAAAGCTGCATGCTGAATGATTGAGCAGATATTTGAAGTGCTTTGTCCTTGTAGTTTTTTAACAGCATTATTAAACTCACTCATTTTACTTGCCATATAACCAAAACGCCATCCTGGCATAGCACCGCATTTACTAAGACCATTAATACTTACAGTTCTATTTAAAGCATCTTCACTCACTTGCGCAAAAGCACAAAATTCTCCATCATAAACTAATTTTTCATAAATTTCATCACTTAAAACTACTATTTTAGTTCCTTCTAAAACCTTAGCTAAAGCACTTATTTCTTCTTTAGAATATATAGCTCCTGTAGGATTTGATGGAGAATTAAACATCAAAACCTTAGTTTTTGAAGTAATAGCTTGTTTTAATTGCTCAGGGGTGATTTTAAATCCATTTTTTGCCTCACCTTCTATAAACACAGGAGTTGCGCCTGCAAATTTTACCATTTCAGGATAACTCACCCAATAAGGACTTGGTATGATAACCTCATCACCTTCTTCAACTAAACACTCAATCGCCATAAATAAAGAATGCTTAGCACCAACATTGGTAATGATTTCGCTTGCTTTGTATTCTAAATTATTATCATTTTTAAATTTATATTGTATAGCTTCTATAACTTCTTTTATGCCAACAACTGGCGTATAAGCCCCACAACCTTTTTCAATAGCTTCAATTGCTGCTTTTTTAATGATTTCTGGAGTATCAAAATCAGGCTCACCTGCTGAAAAACTAATAACTTTTTCACCATTTGCTTTTAAAGTTTTGGCTATATCAGTCATTACTAAAGTTAAGGATTCTCCTAGATTTTGAGATCTTTGACTTAGCATTTTTTATCCTTTATTTTTTGCTTTGATTTTTATTTGTGTTAATTGTTACAACTTGGAGCTTAAAAAAATCTACGAATAAAATTAAGAGTGTATATTTTTATAAATTTGTGTAGAAACTATACATTTTCTACACATAAAAATTTTATATTGTTTCTTTGAGTAATTATTCTAAAGCTTCTATATCGCTTTCATTATGATGGATAAAACGCTCATCTTTTTCTATAGTTTCAACCAAACGCCCTACTCTTTCCCATCTAACTTTTTTATTTTCATCCCATGAAAAATAAATAAACCAAGGTTGACCAACTATATATTTATAATCTACACTTCCCCAAAATCTACTATCACTGGAGTGATCACGGTTATCTCCCATCATAAAATACTCATTTTCAGGCACTTTATAATAATAAGCATTAAAACCATAAATATTATTAGCACCTAATTCATCAAAAGAAGCAGGCTTCATAGCAAATTGACCTAAATTTAAATAGCGAAAAAACACACTTTCTATATCCACTCTAGAATCATAATGTATTCCTTTTTCTACAAAAGGTTCTTTTACAAAAAGTCTTCCGCCTATGATTTTTGTTTTATTAGGATAATAATCTTTCATATACTCATCACCCTCAACCATACGCACATATAAGGTTTTATTTGCAAAAACAACCTCATCTCCACCCTTAGCTACACATCTTTTTACATAATGAATTTTTGGCTCATGTGGATATCTAAATACTACAATATCTCCTCTTTTAGGACCTTCAGCGCTTACCAAATGTCCATTTTTATTAAAATCAGGTAAAACAGGCACTTCTATCCAAGGAATATGTGGAGTTGGAATACCATAGGAGAATTTTTTTACAAATAAAAAATCCCCTACTAATAAAGTATTTTTCATAGAACCACTTGGTATAGTAAAAGCTTGTATAAAGAAAAATATAATCAATAAAACAACTATTAAAGTTCCTGTCCAAGATTGTGTAAATTTATAGATTTTTTTGAAAAAATTCATTTTTTAATCCTATTTTTAGCTGATTTTATAGTATTTTCTAAAAGCATTGCTATAGTCATAGGCCCTACCCCGCCTGGTACAGGAGTAATATAACTAGCTTTTTTACTTACATTTTCAAAATCAACATCACCTACTATTTTTCCATCAACCCTATTAATCCCTACATCAACTACTATCACATCCTCTTTAACCATATCTTCTTTTAAAAGATTTGGACAACCTGCCGCTACGATGATAATATCAGCATTTTTTGTATAAGCTTTTAAATCTTTTGTATAAATATGACAAATACTCACACTAGCATTAGCATTTAATAAAAGCGTAGCCATAGGACGACCTACTATATTAGAAGCTCCTATTACAACCACATCAGCACCTTGTAATTTTATATCATAATGCTCTAAAATTTTCATAACACCCAAAGGCGTACATGGCAAAAAACCGCCTTTTAAATTTAAATTTAAATTCCCGACATTAAAAGGATGAAAACCATCTACATCTTTATTGAAATTAATACTTTCTAGGATGATATCTTTATTAATATGTGCTGGTAATGGAAGCTGAACTAAAATTCCATCAACACTATCATCATGATTTAAAGTATTAATCAAAGCCAAAAGTTCATTTTGAGTTGTGTTTACATCAAGCCTATAAACCAAAGACTTAATCCCGCATTGCTCACAAGCCTTTGCTTTAGAGCCCACATAAGTAGCACTAGCAGAATCTTCACCTACTAAAATCACGGCCAAACAAGGCTCTATACTTTGGGTTTTAAGTTCTAATACTTCTTGTTTTAGATTATTTTTTATCTCATCACTTAGCTTTTTACCATCTAAAAGTGTCATTTCTTTCCTTAAATTTATAGCTTTCTTTAACTTAAAAAATTGTATCATAATAAAACTTCTTTTTTTGTTAAAGGTGATAAATGAAAATTATTTTATTTTTGTTTTTTATAGTTTATGGTATTTGGGCTGAAGATTTTATCTCACCTAAAGAATACCAAGAATCCCTTTACAAAAATCCAAGAGGCATAAGTTGTGCTAAATGTCATGGTGATGGAGGTCAACAAATACTAGGATATTATACTAAAAATGGAGAAAAAACTCCTTTTATAGTGCCAAGTATTAAAAACACTCCTTATACACGTTTTAGAGAAATTCTAAGTCAACCTCAAGAGGCAAAAAGCATTATGCCAACTTACTCATTAACAGAAGATGAGATGAAATCGCTTTATGATTATATTACTAACAACAAAAGGAGTAAAAAATGAAAAATAATAAAAAGGCCTTTGAAGAAGCTTGTGAATATATAGCAGGCGGGGTTGATTCTCCTGTGCGTGCTTTCGCAAGTGTAGGTAGCAATCCTTTATTTATCAAGCAAGGAAAAGGTGCTTATATTAGTGATATAGAAGATAATACTTATATAGATTATGTACAAAGTTGGGGGCCTTTACTTTTTGGACATTGTGATGAGGATATTGAAAAAGCTTGTAAAAAAGCTTTAGAACATGGTTCAAGCTTTGGCGCACCAACCCTAGCTGAAACTAAATTAGCTAAATTTATCCTAAAAGATTGGCCGCATTTAGACAAAATACGCTTTGTAAGTAGTGGCACAGAAGCTACTATGAGTGCTATTCGTCTTGCAAGAGGATTTAGCAAAAAAGATAAAATCATCAAATTTGAAGGATGTTATCATGGGCATTCTGATTCTTTACTAGTAAGTGCTGGAAGTGGTGCAGCTACTTTTAACACCCCAAGCTCACTAGGAGTATTAACCGATGTAGCTAAAAATACTCTAGTAGCTATTTATAATGACATTGAAAGTGTTAAGAACTTAATCAATAATGATGATAATATAGCTTGTATCATTATAGAGCCAATTGCAGGAAACATGGGCTTAGTACCTGCTAAAATAGAATTTTTACAAGAGCTAAGAAAACTATGTGATAAGCATCAAATTCTTTTAATTTTTGATGAAGTTATGAGTGGTTTTAGAGCTTCATACCTAGGCTCTTTTGGAATTAATAATATAAAAGCTGATATAGTAACTTTTGGTAAGGTTATAGGCGGAGGTATGCCTGCAGCTGCTTTTGCTGCAAGAGCTGAAATTATGGATTTATTAAGTCCTTTGGGCGGGGTATATCAAGCAGGAACACTAAGTGGCAATCCTCTTGCTATGGCTGCAGGTTATGCGAGCTTAAAAAAAGCAAGAAATTATGAAGGTTTATATGAAAAATTAGAAAAACTAGGCAAAAGACTTACTCAAGGCTTTAAAGAAGCTGCAAATGATTGTAAAATTCCTTTGCAAGTTAATTGCGTTGGTTCTATGTTTGGATTTTTCTTTTGTGAAAACCCTGTTAATAATTATCAAGATGCTTTAAAATCAGATACTAAATTATTTGCTAAATTTCATGCACAAATGCTAAGCAAAGGCGTGTATTTAGCACCATCTCAATTTGAAACAAGTTTTATTTGCGAATGCATGGATAAAAAAATCATTGATAAAACCATACAAGCAGCGCAAGAAAGTTTTAAAGCCCTATGAATAAAAGACAAAAAATCATTCGCAAAGGTATAGAAGCTGCAGATGGATTAAGCCTTGGCATATCCATGGTTGTAGCTGTTTTATTCGGAGTTGGTATAGGCTATTTTTTAAAAAATTTAACCGGTATATCTTGGCTTTTTTGGGTAGGAGTGTTTATAGGAGTAGCTGCAGCGATTTTAAATGTTTACAAAGCTTACAAAGCACAAGTAAAAAGCTATGAGGAATTTAAAGAAGAAAATCGCTATAAAGATTTAAAAAATGATCCTAAAGCCTAAAATTTTACTAAAACTCTTGCTAGGATTAAATTTACTTTTCTTAGCAGGAGTTTTTTTCTATAAAGAATTAAGCTTTAAAACCTTTATAAGCTTTGAATTTGGCTTTTTGGCTCAAAATTTAATCATTCTGATATCTTTTTTAAATTATAAAAATTTTATTTTTAAAGCAGCTAAAAATTATGATTTTACACAAAGGCCTTTGCAAATTTTTGCTAAAAAACAACATTCTTTGCCAAAAATTATAAAATTTATCCATATAGATGACGATTTAAAACCAAAATTTAAAAGTATTTTTAAAAACGCATTAGCTTTTTTTTCTTTGTTTAAAATTTTTGCTTATGTGTTTTTAATAGCAGGATTTTTATTTTTAGAGTTTCAAGGCTTAATGAGTATTTTTGCCTTGTTTTGTGCAATGTTTGTCACACCCATAGCGGTATTAATATATAATTTTTTAATAAGAAAATGTTGAGCTCAAAAAGAACGATTAGATCATTAACTGCATTGTTTTTTGGTATGATTTTTGTTTTTATAGGAAGTGCTTTAACGGTAAATTCTATAGCAATTATTTTAAAACATAACGATGTTAGTAATTTTTATATAGGGATAATAGGAAGTTGTTATTTTCTTGGTGCTATGGTAAGCACTATTAGTGCTCATAGGATAGTCTCTAAAGTAGGACATATAAGATCTTTTGGAATTTTTGCCATCATTTTTGGTATAGCTACTATGCTTCATAGTTTAAATTCTAATCTTTATTTTTGGATGGTTTTGAGATTTTTGCTTGGTTTTTGTTACTATGCACTTTTAATGGTCATAGAATCATGGCTTAATGAAAAAGCAAAAAATGCTATTCGCTCAAGAGTAATAGCCTTTTATGAAGTGGTATTTTATTCATCATCAGGCTTTGGGATTTTACTTATGTCATTTGACTTCCCAAGTAATACAGTATTTATTTTAAGCGCTAGTTTTATTATGTTTGCTTCTATTCCTTTATTTTTAATCCGTATTAAAGAGCCGGTTTTACCACAAAAAACCAAAATTTCCATCCCTAAAGTTTTTGATATAGTGCCTTTAGCTTTAGTGACAAGCTTTATAGCAGGTATGCTTTTAAATGGATTTTTCTCCATGGCTTCTTTATTTATACTCATACAAGGATTTGGCGCAAAAGAAGCTTCGATTTTTATATTTTGTACCATGCTAGGAGGGTTTATATCTCAACTTTTCATCGGAACCCTTTCTGATAAAATTAGTCGTAAATTTGCTATTATTTTATGTGCTTTTACGGCTTTAAGTGCTATGCTTTGTATTTTACTATTAAGCTATAATATTTATTTAAAATACTTTTTTGGCTTTTTACTGGGTATGGGAATGTGTTGTTTATATGCTCTTTCTTTAGCTAGAGCAAATGACATGCTTGAAGATTCTAGCAAAAGAGTTGAACTTGGCAGAGCCGTTCTTTTTACTTATTCTTTTGGTGCTTTATTTGCGCCTGCTGTGCTTGGAACTTTAATGTATTATTTTGAAGGTAATGGTTTTATGTATTTTTACATCGTTTTATTAACTGTTTTAATTGCCTTTGCTATAGATAAACCAAAATTTAAAAATCTAACCAAATTTAAAAGAAAACCAGGTAATATGGTAATGCTAGATGATAACTAATATTTCTAACAATCAAAATCAATTTGCAAAAAACGAAACAAACAAAGACAACAAAAGTGAGAAATCGGACAAAAAAACCTCACTTAACGATGCTTTAAAAAATCCTTTATTTTCTAAAAATGATCCTGAAGTCAAATTGCCTAAAGACTATGTAAGCAAAATCGATCAAAAATTACAAGAATTATTAAATAAACTTTTAGATCAAATCAAAACCAACAAAGATCCTGATTTAGCAATATTAAAAAATCACAAAGATTTAAATTTTGCACCTAATTTTGCTAATGAACTTAAAAAACTTCAAGCAGAGCTTTCTAAAAATCCTGAATTTGAAAAACTACTTAAAGTTTTAGAAGATCTAGTTAAACCCGCTAAAGATATCAACAATAAAAATCTTTCATCCTTGGTAAAAAATTCAGGTGTTTTTTTAGAAGCAAAACTCAATCATTCTTTAAAAGAGCAAAATTTACCACAAAGCTTTTTTAATCTTTTAAATACCATAAAAGGAGCTACTAGTGAAAATCTAAAACGCGATATAAGTAATTTAGATCTTAAAAATCTTGACACCACAAGCACCTTAAAAGAACTTATTCACATCTTACAAAATCACAAAAAAGATAATAAAATTTCTTTAGAAAATACAAACTACAAGACACTTTTTAAGCTATTTGATAAAATAGAAAATTTTAAAAACTATATCAATAAAAACCCAAACTCTATTAGCCAAGAAAAGCTACAAAATATTGCTAATAATTTCATTAAAAATCTCAGTAAAAATTTAGCACTTATCAACAAAGAATTAGCCAAACCTGAAAATATAAAAATTCAAAATACACATATATTAAAAGAGCTTAGTCAAAGCATTAAAGATCTTATAACACTTTTAAAAGACATAAAAAATCATAAAAACAAAACTGAAATAACACAAGAAAATTTAAATAAAACTCCACATACCAAAGACATCAAAGAAGAATCAAAAGAGGAAATAAAAACTCCGCAAAAAAACACAGAGGATAAAAAAGAAGTTCAACAAAAACAAGAAAGCATGACAAAAGATAAAGAAATTCAAAACACAAAAGAAGAAAAAACACCACAAAAAAATACTGAAGAACCGAGCAAAAATGACAACAAAAGTCAAAATTTACAAACAAATAACACTAAATTAGAAGATATATTTAAAAGTACTTCAGGTAAAATTTTACTAGAAGATATTTTCAAACAAAATGTAAGTAAAAATCTTAATTTTAGTCAAAATTTACAAGAAGAGCTTTTAAATAACCTAAACAAAGAACTAGGCCTAATAGGAAGAAAACTCAATGAGGTTTTAAAAGCTTTAGATCCTAAAAATTATGAAGCAAAAAATTCTTTAGATGATATAAAAAACATAGAAAAAAAATTAGAACTTTCTATAAAAGATCTTGGAAAAATTACTCCAAAAGATACTGCAGAAATTTCTTCAGAATTACAAAAAGATATCAAATCCACTCTTTTGCAAGTTTCTAATCTGGCTAAAAATTTAGACAATGAAAGTATACTAAATCAAGCAAATCGTCTTATAGCTCAGCTTGAGTTTAATCAACTTTTATCTTTAGCTAATAATAGCATTCATACTTTTTTACCTTTCTTTTGGGATGATTTAGAAAAATCTAATGTAGTTTTTAAACGCGGTAAAAAAGATAAATTTTATGCACAAATTAATCTTGAATTTGAAAAATTAGGAAAAATCAATGTATTTTTATCTCTAAGCAATGATAAATACATTGATATAAATATGATGATAGAAAATGCTAATTTTAGAAAAAAACTTTACGAAAGAGCACATGAGCTAAAAAAAGCCTTAGTTAAAGTAGGACTTCTAAGCTCTAATTTTTTCATCAGTGATATAGTCAAAAGCAAATTTCATAATCAAGAAGAATACAATGACTTTAATATGGGTTTTGATACAAGGGCTTAAAAATGGCTAAAAAAACAAAAAAAGCCGTTGCGCTAGGCTATAACAAAGAAGATCAAAATGCACCAAAAATCCTAGCTAATGCCAAAGGTGAAAACGCTGCTAAAATCATCTCTTTAGCTAAAGAAAATGGCATACCCATAAAAGAAGACAAAGACTTAGTAGAAGTTCTTAGCAAGCTTGACTTAGGCGATGAAATCCCGCCTAATATGTATAAAGCAGTGGCTGAAATTTTTGCCTTTTTATATAAAGTTGCTAATGAAGATGAGAATAAGCAAAATCCGCAATCTTCTTAGAAAATTCAACTTGCTCATAAGCATTTTTACTAAATTTTAAAAACCCTTTTTGAGTGATTAAAACTATAGTTGAACCTAGCTCAAAATTGCCAAGTCTTTGGCCTTTTTTTACAAAAAGATCCTCATAAGTATGAGTAAAATCAAAATTTGCAGCATTAGTTTGTATGCTAGTATCAAAGCTAAAATGCATTTTACCAACATTTAGCGCACCCACAAATACCATCCAAAGTATAAATTTTCCCTCCACCAAACACTTTAAAACTACTCTTTCATTTTTAGTATAAAGGTTTATAATCTTAGCCAACTTTGCCTCACTCACACTAAATAAAGCCCCGCTCATATAAGTAGCACTTAAAATTTGCATATTACAAGGTGCGTGATAATGATGATAATCTTTTGGAGATAGATAAATATTTGCATAATCTATGCCATTTTCTAATTCTTCTTTGCTAGCTGAGTTTTTTAAAAGCTCTTCTATGCTATAACTTGAACCTTTAATACTAAAGGCTAAATTTTCTTTTAAGTCATTTTGAAAACTACTTCCAAGTTCTAAAATTTTACCATCACTTGGACTTACAAAGCCATCTTCTAATTCTCGCTCATTTAACAAAGCTCTTGTAAATAAAGCATTTAAGCTCTCATATTCTTCTAAGGATTTAAATTCACTCATATTGATATTAAAAGCATTCACATAAGCTTTATTAATGTTTTTTTGTATGATTTTTGGAAATTTATATTTTGCTATGATTCCAAACATTTTTGAAGCACTATTGCTAAATCCCACTTATTCTCCTTTTAATCTAATCAAAGCTATCTCGCTAGGAGCTAAAAATCTCACAGCAGGCCCCCAAAATCCAGCTCCACTGCTTACATAAAGCAAACTATCTTTACTTAATTTATAAAGCCCATACACAAAGCCTTGCTCTAAATATACTAGCAAAGAAAAAGGGAAAATTTGTCCTGCGTGTGTATGTCCTGATAAAATCAAATCAAACCCACTCACATCATAAGTTTTTACATATTTTGGCTGATGCGTGATTAAAATATTAACTTTTTCTTGATTGATTTGAGTTTTGATTTTTTCTATATTGCTTTCTTTAAAGCCCAAACGTTTAGCAGCCAAATCCAAAGTCCCACTTAAAGTAAAATCTCCAAAATCAATACTTTCATCTTCTAAAACTTTGAAATTTTTAAGCGTTTTAAGCTTTTTGCTTATTGCATTTATATCATTATAATACTCATGATTTCCATAAACAAAATAAGTACCATATTTTGATTTAAAATTTTCTAACAAATTAATATAAGACATACTAGCAATATCTGCATCGATTAAATCCCCAGCTATGATGATTATATCAACATTTAAAGCATTAACCTCATTGATTAAGGTTTTTAAAAAATCTTCACCTAAATTTTTCCCTAAATGCACATCAGAAAGCAAAGCTATGTTTAAATCTTCTTTTAAATTTTTAATTTTAATATCTACCTCATTAACCTTAGGCGTGCTGATAGCATTTACAAAGCCTTTAAACACCATACTAACGCTAAATATAATAAGCCAAGAATCAAAAATTAATTTTAAAAACTTTCTTCTTTGAAGGCTAAAAATTTGCTCTTTTTTATTTTCGTTAAAGAAAATCCAAGAACCAATTTCAAAAACCACTCCAAAAAGCAAGAAAAAGCAAGTAATAGTAGAAAAAATAGCTAAAATATAATAAAGCTTTTCATGCAAAAAATCCCCACGCATATTTACAAAAAAGATTAATTCACATGCAAAAACTATTAAAACAAGAGCTAATACAAACTTCTTATAAGGTTTTAAAAAATCAACCTTACTTAAAAATCTTTTATAAATATACCAATTTGCCAAAGCAAAAAATAAAACTAATAAAGTAAAAAAAACAAACACTCTCATAGCGTAATTTTATTTAAGCAAAATTAATACTTTTTAAAGTAAAATCGCAAAAAAACATTTGGGAAAGAAATTTGGCTTTAATAGATTTAATCGATGCAAATAAGAAATTTAATACAAAAATAGTTTTAGAAAATGCAAATTTTAGTGCAAATTTAGGAGAAAAAATCGCCATTATAGGCAAAAACGGCGAAGGAAAATCAAGTTTTTTAAAAGCCCTTATGGGAACTTTAAAACTAGATAGCGGTAGAGTGATTAAACAAAATAACGCTAGCATAGGTATGCTAAGCCAACAAGTAAGCTTTGAAAGCACCTTAAGCGTGAGTGAGGCTATCAAAAAAGAACTTGAAGAAATTTATCAAGCCTTAAAAGAATTTGAAAACTATAATGAAAAACTAGCTCTTGATCCTGAAAATAAAGAATATTTAAAGAAAGTAGATGAATTAAGTTTATTTATAGATTCAAAAGATGCATGGAATTTAGACCAAAAAATACAAAGAATACTAGAAGAGTTTAAACTATTAGAGTATAAAGACAGAACACTTTGCTCTTTAAGTGGAGGAGAGATAAGACGTGTAGGACTTTGCACGCTTTTGCTGAAAAATCCTGATATATTATTGCTTGATGAGCCAACCAACCATCTAGATGTATATATGAGTAGCTTTTTAGAAGAAAGATTAAAAGCTTCTAAAATGTGTGTTATTTTCATCTCCCATGATAGATATTTTATCGATGCAATAGCACAAAAATGCGTTGAAATAGAAGCAGGAAAACTAAGTATTTTTGAGGGTGGATATACGCAATATCTAGAAAAAAAAGCAGCTATTTTAGCTTCCTTAGCTAAAAGCCATGAAACCTTGCTTAAGCAATTAAAAAGTGAGGAAGAATGGCTAAGAAGAGGAGTCAAAGCTAGGCTTAAACGCAACGAAGGACGCAAAGAACGCATTTTTAAAATGCGTGA
This sequence comes from Campylobacter sp. CNRCH_2014_0184h, assembly GCF_025772985.1. Lineage (NCBI taxonomy): Bacteria > Pseudomonadati > Campylobacterota > Epsilonproteobacteria > Campylobacterales > Campylobacteraceae > Campylobacter > Campylobacter sp. CNRCH_2014_0184h. Next base: position 49,526 of record NZ_JAKMTB010000005.1, read on the forward strand.
AGAAGCTAAGAAAAACCCAGGAGCTATCAAACGCTTACAACTTGAAATCAAAAGAGCAAGTAAAAATTTTAACCAAACTCAAAGCCAAAACCGCAAAAAAATGCTTTTTGAACTTAAAAATATCTCAAAGTCTATTGCCAACAAGACACTTTTTAAAGACTTTAATGCACGAATTTTACAAGGTGAACGCATAGCCATAGTAGGTAAAAATGGCTGTGGGAAATCTACTTTCTTAAAGATTTTGCTTGATCAAATTCCGCTTGATAGCGGAGAGATTAAAAGAGGTGAAGTTAAAATAGGCTATTTTGATCAAAGCAGAAGTTTATTAAACACTGATAAAAAACTTTTAGAAATTTTTTGCCCAAATGGTGGCGATCACATTCAAGTACGTGGTAAAAATATGCATGTTTATGGGTATTTAAAACAATTTTTATTTCCAAAAGAATTTTTAGAGCAAAGCGTGAGTGTGCTAAGTGGGGGTGAGAAAAACAGAGTTGCTCTAGCCTTGCTTTTTACCAAAGAATACGATGTATTAATCTTAGATGAACCAACAAATGATTTAGATATAGCTACGATTAATATCTTAGAAGAATACTTACTTTCTTTTGAAGGTGCGATTTTGCTTGTCTCGCATGATAGATATTTTGTTGATAAAATAGCAACTAAACTTTATGCTTTTGAAGATAATGCAAATATTAATATAGAAGTTCTTTCTTATAGTGAGTATTTAGAAAATGAAAAAGAATACAAAGACTTTGAAGAATTTTCTAAAAGCTTAGAAACAAACACCACCGCAAGCGTAAAAACAAAAGAAAAATCAAGTAAAAAACTAAGCTATAAAGAAAATGAAATTTTAAACTCATATCCTGATAAAATTCATAAATTAGAAGAAGAAATAAAAGAAATAAAAAATGCTCTAAGTAATCCTACAATCTATCAAGAGCTAGGTATAAATACCCTTTATGAAAAGCTAAATTCCTTAGAAAGCGAACTTAGTATTTTAGAAGAAGCTTATTTTGAGGTTTTGGAAAAAAGCGAGAACGGTTTATAATAATTTTTTATTATTTTGTTTACTCTATTTAATAGTTATAAATTTTATTTGTTTTTAATTGACTTTTTTTATTATTGTTGATATAATTTTTTTTCAATAAAATTATAATTTTATTAAGGAGTTTCAGAACAATGAAAAAGTTGAATAGAAAAATTTTTCTTTCCGCTTGCGTTGCTACTTTTGTAGCTAGTTCAGCTATGGCTATAGAGCCATCCAATCCCATTCCTGGTACAATTGAAGATAGTCAGCTAACACACCTAGGGGGGGGGGGAATATCAATTTGTAATTTCAAAACCACAAGGACAGACATTTTATATTAGTAATCATCTAGGTGATAATGATTATGGACAAGGTGCTGTATTAGAAACACCTATTAAGCACTTAACAATAAACGCAGCTAACAACACTATTGTAGTTGGAGGTAAAGATGTTCCTGTTGGTTCAATAGGTGGTATAAAACCTCATTATTCTTTCGCTATCAAAGCTAAAGAAGTAAACTTCATAGGCAAAAAAAATCCAGATAATGTTATTGGTTTCAAACCTTATCCTGTAGGCCCTAATACTGGAGCTGATATGAATTATCCAGATAATATTGATGATGGATTTGGTGCTATATTTAACCCAGATACGGGTATAAACAGTGGCGCTTTAACTGATAGAAATCCATGGGGACCAACTTGGATTCAAGACTCAAGAGAAAATGTTTCTCTAAATGTTTTCCATGATGGCTTAATTGATGGCAATGTTAATATGGATCATGCAAACTTTAAAATCATTGCAGGCGATTTTAATGGTATTAACTATAATGGTGCTTTAACTATTAACGGAAATCTTTTTGCACATGATTCATTATTTACTCTACATGGACCACACCAATTTACTGTAAATGGTAATGCAGTAATTAGAAATTCTGTATTTGAACTTGCTAACTTTAGCAATCCTGTAACAGAAAAAGGTGTTTACTTGCTAAGCGCTACAAACTTCAACAAAGAATTTGCAGAAGTAAATACAGTTAGAAATGTATTACTAATCCCAGAAGGAAAAATTCTAGGTCTTAAAGGTCATGCACTAGCAGAATACGAAGGTGAAGTAGTAAAAGTAATTATAGACCAAGATAAAAAATACTTTAACTATAAACTTAATGTAATTGGAAATGATGCTTATGCTCAAGGTAGTTTAACAAGTGGCATCAAAAACATCAGTATTAGCGAATTTTTAAAAGAAATGAGACTTGAGGTTTTAACTCAACTACATGATTATTATGCTCAAAAAGCTTATGAACAAAATCCTGAACATCCTGGTATTGACCCTAAAGTTGATTATGATAAAATTCTAGCAGACATCAAAAAAGAAATAAACAATATAACTAATAACCAAAAAGTTATTACTTACGGACATCAAATTGATTCGGTTTTAGCTTCATTGAAAAATTCTGATAGACATCTTGCAGCTAACTCAGCTTTAGTTAATGCTATTAAAGGAGATGTGAGACAAGCTCAAGCTATAGTTGATTCAGCTAGAGAAAGCGCAAACAACTCTAACCGTCAAGGTGCTATTCAAGTTATCAACCTAGCTAATGAAATGGCTATTGCAACAAGAATGGCTCAATCAAGAGGCGCTGGCGAAAATAGCGTATGGGCTAATGCTTTTGGTGGTGCTAACATAATTGGTAGTGATAGCGAAGGTGTATACGGAACTACTATAGGTATCGATAGACAATTTAATGATGCTATATTCTTTGGTGCGTATTTAACTTATGCTGATTCACAATTAAACCATAATTCATTAAATCAAGATTCTAACAACTTACAATTAGGTCTTTACTCAAGAATTGCAAATGGTCAACATGAATTTGATATCAAATCTTATGCGCAATTTAGTTTTGCAGATCAAGAAAGATTTGTTAATGGTTCAGTACAAAAATCTGACTTCACACAAACTTACTTAGGCGCAAGTGGTAGCTATGGTTATGTATTTGACTTTAGTGATAATTTCTCAATCAAACCATTAATTGGATTAAATCTTTACTATAGCCACACTCCAGACTACACAGAAAGTGGTATTTGGGCTCAAAAAGTTTATTCAATGGATAGCTTTGCAGCGAGTGCAGAACTTGGAGCAGAATTTAGAAAATTCTTTAGCGGTGGTAGTTATTTCTATGTTACTCCAAAAATAGAACAATTCTTTGCTATGAGTGGAGATAACTTTAAAGCTCGCTTTACAGGAAGTGATTTTAGCTATAATGTAGCTGGCGCTGAAAAAGATAAAACTTTTGGTAAAATTCTTATCGGAAGCAACATTAGCGTAACAGATAGATTTTCTATTGATCTAAGTGTAGGTGCTAAACAAATCCTAGGCAACAAAGATGATAATACCGATGAAACTTATGTAACTGGTAACATTGGTGTTAAATACTCATTTTAATTAGTAAAAAAAGAATTCTTCTTATACAAGCATAGGTAAAACTACCTATGCTTATTTACTTTCTTATTGCATACTTTTAAAAAAATTACATGGAAAAATTATGACTTTAATAACTATTTTATGTATTTACACGGCCTTTTTGGTTTTTATATCTTATATGCAAATTTCTTTTTTAAAAAAAGAAAGAGAAAAGCATGCAATTATTTTAAATGAGCATGATTATAAAAATGCTGCAAATATCGCCATAGAAAATGAAAAATACAAAATCTTTTCTAATCTTTATAATCTGATGATTAATATTTCTTGGATTGGCTTTGGCTTTTTGTATTTTAAAGAAATTTTTATAAAAGAAAATTCTACTTTAGAAAATACTTTATTTTTACTTGCATTTTTATTGATTATTAGTATTTTAAATTTACCACTTAGTTATTATGAAAGCTTTATAAAAGATAAAAAACACGGCTTTTCTAATATGACTTTAGCACTTTTTATTAAAGATAGTATTAAATCTTTAGCCCTAATGCTTATTTTTGGCTTTTTAATCATCTATGCTTTAGTGTTTTGTTTTGAGTTTTTTAGCACATACTGGTGGATAGTGGCTTTTGCCCTAAGCTTTATAATTATACTTATTATAAATCTCATCTACCCTACGCTTATTGCACCTATGTTTAATAAAATGAAAAAACTTGAAGATGAAAATTTATTAGAAAAAATCACCAATTTAATGCAAAAATGTGGCTTTAGTGCAAATGGTGTTTATGTTATTGATGCAAGCAAAAGGGACAAAAGATTAAATGCTTATTTTGGCGGTTTATTTAAAAGCAAAAGAGTGGTGCTTTTTGACACACTTTTAAATGCTTTAAAAGAAAAAGAACTCATTGCTGTTTTAGGTCATGAGCTAGGTCATTTTGTGCATAAAGATTTACTAAAAATGTTATTTTCTAGTGCTTTGATGCTTTTTGCTTTATTTTTTATCTTTGCACATTTACCAAACTTTTTTTATATTGAAAGTCATTTAGATGGAGTAAATGCTGGAGTTTTTGTGCTTTTATTGATTTTTGGAAATATTTTTACTTTTATTATCTCTCCACTACTTAATAAAATGAGTCAAAAAAATGAATTTAATGCTGACTTACACGGAGCAAAACTAAGCTCTAAAGAAGATATGAAAAATGCTCTCATAGCTTTAGCAAAAGAAAACAAAGCCTTTGTTAAAACAAGTAAAATTTATACTTTCTTTCATCTAAGTCATCCTTGTATTTATGATAGAATCAAAGCTTTGCAATGATTTCAATCAAACAAGCTTTAAAGCAAGCTTACGCAAAAGATCCTACTCACAAAGAATATATACTTTTTATTCTTTGTGAGCTTTTGCAAAAAGATAAAGCTTGGATTTTTTTAAATCCTGAATTTCAAATCAATGAAAAAGTTTTTTTAGAATACGTAGATAAATTTTTAAATGGCGAGCCTTTTGAGTATTTATTTCAAAAAACACAGTTTTATGGTTTAGATTTTTTTATTGAAAAAGGGGTTTTAATACCGCGTTTTGATAGTGAAATATTACTTGAAAGATGCTTAGAAATTTTAGATCATAACTCTTTTAAAAATATACTTGAGATCGGCTTTGGGAGTGGAATTTTAAGTATCTCTCTAGCAAAGTTAAAGCAAATTTTCATACAAGCTTGCGATATTAATCCAAAAGCGCTAGAGCTTGCTAAAAAAAATGCAGATTTTCATAATGTTTCAAATTTAATTAATTTTCAACTTTGTGATTTTAAAACTATGCAAGGAAATTTTGACTTTATTTTCTCTAATCCTCCTTATATAAAAAATAATTATCCTTTGGATAAATGGGTACAAAATGAACCGCATAATGCTTTATTTGGCGGGGATAAAGGTTGGGAAATTTTACATGAAATTATCCTTTTTGCCAAAAACCATAACACAAAAGTCTTAGCGTGTGAGTTTGGCTATGATCAAAAAGCAATTTTAAATAAAATTTTAGAAGAAAATGATTTTAAAGCTACTTTTTATCAAGATTATAATGGATTTGATAGAGCCTTTGTTGCGTGGAATTTAAAAAATTAGACTATAATTATCTTTTTATAGGAGAAAATATGAAATCAATATATTTATTTTTATTAGCAAGTTTAATTGGGATTGAAATTAGCATAGGTGTATTTTTAGCTCCGACTATATTTTATCCTGCTAAATTCATAGGCGAAGGGGTTTTAACTCATTTTCAAAGCGGACTTTTAATGACACACATTTTTGTGCAATTTGGTTATGTTTTACTAGGTGTGAGTGTTTTATCTATTTTAATGGAAATTTTCTCATTTAAGGATAAAAATTTAACTTTTAAAATAAATTTTTCAAAATTCATGCTTTCTTTAATCATTTTGGCACTAAGTTTGCTTTTTGTATTTTACTTCACTGCTTATGTTTTAGAAGCACAAAGCTTAGGAGAAGAAGCAACTAAGACTCAAGAATTTATAAAAATTCATAGTGCAAGTGAAGTTGTGATGAAAATTATCATGTTATCACAAGTAATTTTATTTTTTTTAAATTTTAAAACAAAAAAAATGATATAATAAAATAAGTCTTTAAAAGGAGTCAAAGATGAAAATAGGCGATATAGGGACAACTCAACAAAACCATTACTTAAATCAAGCGCAAAAAAACCAAGAAAAAGCTTTAGAAAATATAGCCGCAATGCGTGCTATAGATGGAAGCGATGGGGCAAATTTAGCCATAGCTGATTCTTTAAGAAGTCAGTATAGTACCATAGATCAAGGTATTTTAAATGCTTATGATTCAGTAGGTGTTTTACAAATTGCTGATTCGACATTAAATAATATCTCAGCTACTGCAGATAGACTTAACGAACTTTCAGTACGCTCAAATAGTGCTGCATTAAATGATAGACAAAAAAGCATGCTAAATGCTGAAGCAAATAAGCTCATCAGCTCGATCAATGATGCATTTTCAAACGCGACTTTTAATGGAAAAAATGTTTTCCAAAGTATGGATTTTGTTGTTGGATCTGGGGTTGAAAGTATCAATTTAAATCAACCAAGCACGGCAAACTTAAGCCTTGAAAACCAAGATGGAATTCGCGATTTTCAAGATCAAGTAGGTTCTTTACGCGCAGATATTGGTGCTGGGATCAATGCTATCCATTCTAATATCAACTCATCTTTGCAAACTAGCATTAACACTAAAGAAGCTGAAAGCAAATTGCAAAATAATGACTTAGCGCAAAATATTAATGATTTTAATGCAAATTACCTAAAAGAAAATGCGTTTTTGTTTGCAAATGCTCACTCAAATGTAATGCTACAAACTAAACTAGCAAGCCTACTTCAATAATAAAACTCCCAAATAAGGGAGTTTTTTAAGGAAAAATATGCAAGATAATGCTTTATTAAAGCAAGTTTTAAAACATCCTTTATATGAAAAAATTCAAAAACTTAGTACAAAAGTTAAAAACTCAAATTATCTAATAAACGAAAGTTTTGATATTTTTTGCGATAAAAGTTTAGATAATGAGATTAAAGACATTGCCTTAGAATTAAAACCTTGGCGCAAAGGACCTTTTAAAATCAATGATTTGTTCATAGATACAGAGTGGCAAAGTTTTATTAAATTTAACATATTAAAGCCTTATATGCAAGAAATCAAAGGCAAAGTGGTTGCGGATATTGGCTGCAATAATGGTTATTATATGTTTAAAATGCTTGAATTTAATCCTTCAAAACTCATAGGTTTTGATCCTTCTATTAAGTATTATTTGCAATTTTTACTTTTAAACTCTATTGCAAAAACTCCTATACAATATGAGCTTTTAGGCGTAGCTGATGTACCAAATTATGGCATAAAATTTGATGTGATTTTTTGTCTTGGCGTAATTTATCATCGCAGTGATCCTATAGCCATGCTAAAACAACTCAAGCAATCTTTAAATAAAGATGGCGTAGTCTTTTTAGATACTATGTATATAGAAGATGAAAGAGAAATTGCACTTATCCCTCAAAAAACTTATTCAAAAATACCAAATATTTTTTTCATTCCGTCGATATTGGGTTTAAGAAATTGGTGTTATAGAGCTGGATTTAGTGAATTTGAAGTTATAGCAACTAAACAAACTGATTTAGAAGAACAAAGAAAAACACAATGGATTGATTCTTATTCTTTAGATCAATTTTTAGACAAAAATGACTCAAATTTAACTTGTGAAGGCTATGAAGCACCAAAAAGAGTTTATGTTAAATTAAAGGTGTAAAAATGGCAAGAACAGTAAGTGCTGTTACTATAGAAGAGCTAATAGACCCTGAAGAATTAAATCGCATTAAATCAGAACTTATCACTTGTCCAGGGATAAATAATGCTTTAGCAGGAAGCATTTCTCATATAGAAAAAAACTTTGCTAAAGGTATCTTAATCACAACCCATGATATGGCAGTAGATGAGCTAGGATTAGTGCATAGTGGTTTTGTATTTAACGCGGCAAATTATATAGCTCAAGCTGCAATCAATAAAGAATTTAGCGTCTTAATAGGCTCAAGAAGCTTTTTTTATGCGCCTTTAAAAGTTGGAGATGTTTTAAATCTTGAAGCAAGCGCTCTATTTAGCGATGATTCAAGAAAAAGAGAGGTTAAAGTAGTTGGCTTTGTAAATGATATTAAAATTTTCGATGCATCTTTTCAAGTAATCACCACAGATGATCATATATTTAAATTAAAACAAAGTCAAAGCACAAGCTCTAGCAGTCAAAACCAACAAGAAACCTCCAAGCAAGATGCTACTCCAGAGGAATTAAATGCTGTTTTAAAAGGAATCGGGAGTTAAAGGTAAATCTACCCAATTCTTTGGGCATTCTTTATGGTAAGTCCCGCTTGCATCATAATATTCTTTACAATCATCATAAAAGCGGTTTGAAATTCCTCTTTCATTTACAAAACAACCACCAAAAAATAATGCTAAAAATCCAATGAAAAATATTTTTTTAAACATCTCTTTTCCTATTTTAATCTTATTTGTTTACGCCATTTGTAAGGCTCTATAGGATTTTCATCTACCCATAAGCCTTTTTTATTTTCTTTGGCATAATTTTGCTCATTTACATATAAATCACTATAATGTTCATAAGCCCAAGCAAAACCATTTTTAACCATAACTTGATTGATATCTTTATCATTTAAATACACAATGGCTAAAATTCTACCATATTTATCCTCATCTTTTACATTCAAAACCACTTCTTTATTCAACACAATTGCATTTAAAAATTGCGCAGCCATCTTTCCATAAGCTTGATCACTTTCAGGTGCATCTATACCAAAAAGTCTAATTTTAAGTTTTTCATCTTCAAATTTAGCCTCAATAGTATCCCCATCTACTACACGACTTACTTTAGCATTAATGTATGAGCCACTATCATAATTTAAAATATAAGCAAAAGCAAATAAAAAAAGTGCAATTAAAAATTTCTTTGGATCTTTTAGTAAAGTTATTAATAATTTAATTTGCTTTTGAGAAATTTTCATTTAAACCTCATCTATATAAAAATATGCCATAATTACAACAAAAAGGAGATTTTATGCAAGAAATTATACAAAATTTTAAACAAATTACTCAAATACCTCATTGTAGTTTCCATACTGAAGAATTAAAAAATTTTCTTATTGATTTTGCCAAAAGTCAAAATTGCCGAGTAAACGTTGATAAAGCGGGTAATATCCATGCATATAAAGGAAAACCTAAAATTTGTTTACAAAGTCATTATGATATGGTTTGCATGGGAGAGGCTCCTAATATACAAATGTATGAAGAAAATGGATATTTAAAGGCCAAAAACTCGAGCTTGGGTGCAGATAATGGCATAGGAGTATCATTAATGATGCAAGCTTTAAAAGACTTTGAAAATATCGAATGTCTTTTTACTAATGATGAGGAAGTTGGCCTTTGTGGAGCAAATAATCTTACACATGCTTTGATTTCAAACAAACTATTAAATTTAGATCATGAGAGTGATGATGAAGTTGTTATAGGTTGTGCTGGCGGTGTGGATATTTTTACTAGTTTAAACTTAGAAATAGACGAAAAAGAAGGTGAATGCTATGAAATAGAAGCAATTGATTTTAAAGGTGGGCATTCAGGGATTGATATTGTTAAAAATATTAAATCTTCTATTAAAGAAGCAAGTTATTTTATCACTCAAAACCAAGGTGAGCTTTGCGAATTTAACGCAGGTGAGAGAATCAACTCTATACCAAAACATGCTAAAATCATAGCATTTTTTAAAAATCCCCCAAAAGAAAATAATCATTTTAAAGTGAATTATATAGGTAAAATCAAAAGGACATATTATAAAAATTCTCAAATCATTTTAAATCTTATCAATGCTTTTGCACAAGGTGTTAGAACTTTTAATCATCAATTAAATTTAGTCCAAACAAGTATCAATCTTTCATTAGCTTATGAAAAAGAAGGTAAATTTCATTTTGAACTTTTTGCAAGGTCGAATGATTTACAAGAGCTTAAAAATATAGAATTTGAAACCTTAACTTATTTTAAAATGCAAAATTGTGAAGTTTCAAGTGCAAATTTTTATCCGCCTTGGGTCAACAAAGATACTAATTTTGGAGAAGAAATTCTAAGTTATTTTAAAAAAGAAAATCCAAATGCCAAGCTTTATACTATACATGCTGGTTTAGAATGTGGTATTATAAGTGAAAAACAACCACTAGAATGTTGCTCCATAGGCCCAAATATCCATAGCCCCCACTCAACAGATGAAAAATGTGAAATAGCTTCTATTGAAAAAATCAGCAAAATTCTTTTTGCTATCTTAAAAAATTACCAATAAGCAAAAAACCAATATTTTGACAAACAAATTCAAAATATTGGTAAATATTTATTTAAATAAGAAAAAATTTTATTTACTATTAATAAAAATTACACTATACTCTCGCATATTTTAAAAACAAGGAGAGAGTATGGAAATGCTAACTAGCCTTAGCGAAGGCACTCAATTTAGTATCCAACTAGCCGTAGTTCTCATTTGTCTTTTTTATGGGGCAAAAAAAGGCGGTATCGCTCTAGGTTTGTTAGGCGGTATAGGTTTATTAGTTTTAAGTTTTGGTTTTGCTGTAGCACCTGGAAAACCTTCTATTGATGTTATGCTTACTATCTTAGCTGTTGTTGTTGCTAGTGCAACTTTACAAGCTAGTGGTGGTTTAGATGTAATGTTGCAAATTGCAGAAAGAGTTTTAAGAAAAAATCCTAAATTTTTAACCATCTTAGCTCCTTTTGTAACTTGCTTTCTGACCATGCTTTGTGGAACCGGACATGTTGTTTATACTATGATGCCTATTATTTATGACATTGCTATTAAAAACGGCATACGCCCAGAAAGACCAATGGCTGCTTCTAGCATTTCTTCTCAACTTGGAGTTATAGCAAGTCCTGTTTCAGTTGCTGTTGTAAGCTTAACCGCATTGCTTTTAAATCCAGAAATTAATAAACATCCTTTAGCAGGATTTGATGGCTATGTAGATTTACTTGCTATTACTATACCTTCTACTTTAGTTGGCGTTTTAGCTATAGGAATTTTTTCTTGGTTTAGAGGAAAAGATCTTGATAAAGATGAAGAATTTCAAGCTAGAATTAAAGATCCAGAACAAAGAGAATACATCTATGGTGATAGCAAAACTCTTCTTGGACAAAAACTTCCAACTATTCAATGGGTAGCTATGTGGATTTTCTTAGGTGCTATTGCAATAGTGGCTATACTTGGAGCCTTCCCAGAACTTAGACCACAATTTACCTCAAAAGGCATTACTAAACCTATGAATATGGTTGCAGTAATTCAAATGTTCATGCTTTTAGCAGGTGCGGCACTTATCATCTTTACTAAGCTTGATGCAAGTAAAATTGCAAAAAATGAAATTTTTAAATCAGGTATGATAGCTTTAGTAGCTGTTTTTGGAATTTCTTGGATGGCAGATACTATGTTTGCAGTACACACTCCTATGATGAAAGAATCTTTAGGAAATATTGTTATAGAACACCCTTGGACTTATGCAGTTATGCTTTTATTAATTTCTAAATTTGTTAATTCTCAAGCAGCAGCAATTGCAGCTTTTGTGCCACTTGCATTAGGTATTGGTGTTGAACCAGGTATTATCATTGCTTTTGCAGCAGCTTGTTATGGATATTATATTTTACCAACCTATCCAAGCGATCTTGCAACTATACAATTTGATAGATCAGGTACTACAAAAATAGGTAAATTTGTTATCAATCACAGCTTTATCTTACCAGGTTTAATTGGTGTAATTGTTTCTTGTATAGTAGGTTATTTCTTAGCTTTAGGTGCAGGATATTTATAAAATCAAAGGGCTTATTTTAAAGCCCTTTTTTATTTAAATGCTTTTTCTAAATCAATAGGCATAGCCTGATAACCAGTACTTGCTCCACTAAAGCGAATTTGTACTGAAGGTTCTTTAGCTCCCCATTTAAACTCATCTATTTCAGGTTTTGGTTCTCCTATAGCAACACCCTTGCTTAAATCAAAAGCCATACCAGCACTAGCACTATAAACCATAATCGAATTTTTATCTTTATAATACTCAACTAAAGAAGTAATAGGCGAAAACCATTTATTACCTCTTTGTTTGCCATATTCCCAAATTTGCTCTACGGTTTTATTTTTTTGATCTATTTTATATACAACCGCTCTTGAATATTTCATCGAAGCAAAAGCAGGTTGTGTTATAGCTCTTGCATCGCCATTATCAAAAGCTGTAATGTAAATATATCTTTTATTAGATTTTTCATCTATTCTAAAAGCAGTGTGTTGTGTCCATATAAAATCAAAGCCACCTTCCATATTTTTATAACCAGGACATTTACTATAATCATCTTCACAAATTATATTTTTGCCATTTTTATCAATGGGTTGTAAAAGTGCTTTTTTATACTTTTCTCCCCAGCCCTTATGCGCTCCTAATATCCATTTTACTTTTTTATCACGGCCGATTTTTATAATAGCGCTTTGATGACGACTTGAAATGATAATGCTATCATCACTTGGATCATAATCTATGCTATTTACATGAGCCCAGTTACGCCCTACTCCAGTGCCTGCTATATCCCCAAAAATTTCACTTGTATCCATTTTGGCTAATTCTTCATTGCTTAGAGTTTTACCCGCTTTTGAAACATCTACATTTAAACAAACTGCACCTTGATCTAAAACTTTGATAATATTAGCTCTATATGGATCTAAAATTTCAAAAAGCCTCCACTCATCTACCACATTGCCATTTTTATCAACTTCTATTATCACATCACGCACTGAGCGCACATTTTTACCATCAGGACGCTTAACATTAGCCAAAGCTACTCTTAAAAGATAATTACCATTTGGCATTTGACTCATAGAATGAGAAAAATCTATATAAGAAGAAGGTAAAATGCGGTTAAAAATTTCTCTACCCATTAAATCATATTTTACATATCTTTGACCAAACCCAAAGCTTAATGCCCCATCTGAGTTTTGTCTAAAGCCCATCATAATACCACGATTATAAATATTATTTTTATCCATTAGCTTATCATTATCTAAATACCAACGAATTTCACCCTTTGTATCGACAATGAAGGCATTAGAAGCCTCATCCCATTCTAAAGCACCACCACTTGGATTATTCCATATAGCTTGAGAGCTTTTTGCGCTGTATTTTCCTGGAGTATTATTTACTAGATATAATCTATCTTCAAATTCTTTATCTACTTTAAGTACTTCCACTTTTTCAAAAGGCACACCTCTTTGCATAAGACTTCCACTTGGCTCTATATTTACCCCACCTGTTGCTATTTTATATACCTCATCTATTACTTTTTCACTTTTTCCAAAAGCACTTTTAGTATAGCTTACTTTTACTGTGTTTAAATACGATGGATAAAGTCCAAAAATAGGAATTCCTCCATAAGTTTTAATTTTATTAGAACTTACCTTATAAGATATAGTTTGTCCATTTGGCTTTGGAACTATAGTCACACTCACATCACTTAACTCATATCCTCCATCTACAATCACAGCACTAAGCGGGGATAAACCATAAGGATTGAGCTTTATAGCTCCAATTTTTCCTTGCACTTGATAGTCTATCTTAGCTCCGCTTACTCCACCTACAGCTAAAGCTAAATTTGGCGCTAAAACCATGCTAGCTAGCAAGCTTAAGCTGATGATTTTTTTAATTTTCATGCTTATCCTTTATAAGATCAATAACACCTTTAAAATAAAGGCATTATTTAACTGAAAGTTCTTTAATTATACGGATTAGTTCTTCTAAAGAAGTAATGTATTCAGGATTGATTTGATACTTACCATTTACTACAAAAGCAGGCGTGCCATAATTTCTTGAAATTTCATTAGCCACATCATAAGCAACTAAAAGCTCTTTGGCTTCTTTAGTTTGTAAAAATTTTTGCAATTCTTCTTTACTAGCACCAATAGCATTTAAACCTATTTTATAAAACAAATCAAGATCATTTAAATTTAACTTTTGCTCAAAATGACTTACAAAATACACATCAGCAAGCTTATAAGTAAGACTTTTTTCACTAGTAACATCTAAACCTAAAGCTTTTTCTTTAAAAGAAGCTAAAGCAAACATCTCATTTAAAGCCCCACCATACTCACTCATAGAACTTACCGAAAAAAGATCATATTTTAAATTTGGCAAAACCTCTTTAACCTTTGCCAAAGTGTGAAATTGATGATGGGTGTAACAATGAATGCAACGATAAGAAAATACCTCTATTAGAGAATTTTGTGCATTTGGGATAGGTGTTTTTAAAGTAATATACTCTTTACCCTCACTTAACGCATTTGCATTTATAGCAAAACTGAGCGTACAACAAACAATCAAAAAAATATTTTTTAAATTCAATTTTAACTCCTATATCATGATATTGCAATATAATTATATTGCAATATCATAAACATCAGGATTCAACCACACCTCCAGCATCTTTTCTTGATTGCTCACTAGATTGAACCATAATTCCTTTTGTATATTTCAACAGTTCCTCCCATTCTTTCTTTTGTAGCAAGATGCCTTTTTGAACACTCTCTTCGTAATTTTTTTCAATAATATCATGAGAAATACTTACATTCTCATCATTTCTGATTAAAGGATTTTTAGAAATTTCAATATAAAGCGCTCTTTCATCTAAATCACAAGGTATATTTTTCATTAAAATATCTGGAAAATCTTCATTATTTTTTATAAAGTATTCCACATACTGAGATTGCTTTATGTCATACCAATAAGCTTTAACATATAAATTTTTATTTGATAATCTTTTTAACTGAGAATACACAAAACACCTATTATAACATTTTGAAATTTTTATATTTAAAGAATTATATTGATTTAAAAAATCAAGCGCATACGCAATAATAATTTGAATATGACATAATATGCTATGATGATTAAGATCAACACTTAAATACTCATTTGTAATATTTAATGTTATATCTAAATTGTCGCTTTTCAAATAAGGTGCAGCTTTAAGAAAATTTGATAATCCATTTAATCCAGCCATTTGCATGTCAATAACCATAGATGCAATTAAATCAGCTTCTCCAAGATTTAATTTTAATCCATTATAAGCTTTAATACAAGCAGCTTTAAGTTCGTTTTTGGAAACATAAACATTATTATTAGATAAATCACAAACACTATGCTTATTTTTTGGCAATAATGGAAACATCCACTCATTAGCATGAATTTCATCCATTAAAGGTGCATTCTGAAACAATGTCACTTGAACCCATCTATCTGATCTTGGATCATACTTTGTTGCACCAAACATAGACAATTTAGCTCTTAAAAGATGCATAGGCAAAAAGTCTTTTGCTAAAACATTAGCTCTTATATCACCCATTACACAATTTCCCATAGTCCAAACTCTTCTAGCTATAGATGTAAAACAAGGGTTTTCTAGTAAAAATTTACTTATATGTAAATAATCATCCTGATTTTTTAAAGCATTGTAAAATTTAACCACTTGCCTAGCAATATCTAAAGGTTGTTCTAGCTCATCTCCATTATCAATACCTCTTACTCCAAGCCTAGGCTCTTCTTTTTCTTCAGATATATACCAAAACCAATAATTATTTTCAGGATTTTCAAAATTAATACCTAAAGCCCAATCATATTTTTTCTCTATTACATTTTTAATTTCAGAAATTTTAACACCAGTAAGTTCTAATGGAGTTTCATCGATTGTCATCATTTTATCGTGTATATCAACTAATTCAGGATACAGTTCTAATAAACACGAAAGTACGATTTCTTGTGCTTCCAAAGAATATTTTTTTGTATATTCTACAAATTCCTCAATAACCATAGAAGCATTTATTTTTGTTTTTATTTCTTTTACTATATAAGAAAGCTCACTTGAAGCTATTTTGTTTAAATTATCTTGCCTTGAATCTATTGTTGTTATTTCTTTAAGATGTAAACTTGCTCTTTTTAAATAATCAATCAATTCTTTAGCCTTACTCATATCAAGCTTTTGTTGCATAACTTTTGACAAAGCTAATTCTCTTTGATAAAGCCAGTTATCAACAACTTTTGGGTGTTTAATCAAATAAGGAGCCATACCAAGTCCAGTAGCATTTCCCACACCTAAATATCTTTGAATATCTCTATCAAGTTCTACAGCTTTATCTCCGCAACGCTGTTTGGCTATATAATTTACCCAATCTAAACTAAATTGCCTTACAATATAAACAGCGCACATTTCAGCAGAAAATGACTGAGAAAAATCTCCATTTTTTTGCAGATTATCAAAATCAGAAATTCCAAATTTTCCACTTCCATATACAGCTGTGGTTCTTAATATATAACCAACTTTAGCTAGTTCATCTAAATCAGGTTGTTTTCCATTAGCTAAAGAATTAACAATATATTCAAAAATTCTTACACTTTTATTAGCCCTTGCTAAAACAAAAGCATTGTTAAAATTTCTACCAGCTTCTTGCAGTGGAACATTTTCTTTTAAAACAGTCAATAATCCACTATCAATTTCTCCATTTACAAAAGTAAAAGTGACATCCCACTTATTTGCTATAACTCTATCATTTCTTTCTTCATCTTTTATATAATTAGCAAATATAACAAGATGATATATTCCATGAGGTGTTCTAACTTGATATATTACATCACCAAATCCTTTATCATCTAAATCCCATAAAATATTTTTTAATACCCATTTTTCTTGAGCAATTTTCCTCATCAAAGTTCTAGTAAAACTAAGTCTAGATGAGTGCATAGAGCCTAGTCTTTCTAAAGACATGACTTCTTGTGGACTTCTTAATTTCATATCATTTTTCATTTTGTCTCCTTTTTTGTATTAACGTAAATTTTGCTCATCTGCCATTTTAATTGCAATCTGTATAGAGTTCCATAAGGTTGGTAATAATATAAATGAAACAGGCACAGCAGTAATTACTATAAATGATTGTAAAGCCGAAATTCCCCCCTGTCCGATAGATATTAAAATAATTGCCAATACCCCCATTAAAATTCCCCAAAAAGCTCTAAGAAGCTTACTAGGTTCAGTGTTCCCACTAACAATAACACTCATAGTATAAGTCATAGAATCACCAGTTGTAATAATAAAAATAGCTGCTAATATCAAAAATAATGCTGAAATAAATGTTGACAATGGCAATGACTGTGTTATTGCTATTAACGCAGCAGGTATATTAAAACCTTTAAAAGCAGAGCTTATGCTGCCTGGATTTTCTATTTCAAAATACAATCCTGTTCCACCAACAATAGTAAACCAAAACATTGTGATAATTGGTGCACATATACTCACAGCTATAATAAGCTCTCTTAAAGTCCTACCTCTTGAAATTCTAGCAATAAAGATAGCCAATACTGGACCATATCCTAAAAACCACCCCCAAAAAAACAAAGTCCAAGATGCAAGCCAAACAGTATCTTCTCTATAAGTAGCCATAGGTATAAAATTTTGTATCAAAGTTCCAACACCTTGAACATAAACATCCAAAATAAATTTTGTAGGACCAAAAATAAAAATAAAAAACATCAAACCTACAGCTAAAATAACATTCCATTTACTAAGAATTTGAATGCCTTTTGCTAAACCTCTAAGTGAAGATATAGTATAAACTAAAATAGCCAAAATAATAATACTCATTTGAGTAATTATATTATCTGGTATTTGAAAAATCATATTTAGTGCATAAGAAATTTGCAAACCTAAAAATCCTATAGGTCCTATAGTACCAGCAGCAACAGCCACAATACAAAAAGCATCTATTAAAGAACCAATCCATCCGTGTATAACTTTATCACCAAAAATAGGATAAAGAATAGTTCTAGGTCTTAAAGGAAGGCCTTTTTCATAGTGTAAATACATTAGCACTATTGTGGTAATAGTTCCAGAAACAGCCCAAGATAAAAAACTCCAATGCATGTAAGATTGCGCTAGAGCTTCTGTGATTTTTTGAAAAATATTACTAGTATTTCCAAATACAGGAGATGGAGAAACAAAATGAGCTATAGGCTCTCCAGCAGCCCAAAAAACACCTCCGCCTGCAAGTAAAGTACACATAATAATAGATATCCATTGAAATGTACTCATTTCAGGATTTTTAATATTACCCAAAACTACGCCGCCTGTTCTTCCCCAACTAAGCCCGATCCCAATAATAAAAGTCAAAAGTAGTAAAATTTGCCAATAAGCACCAAAGTATTTTGCTGAGACATTAAAACCAAACTCAACGATCGCACTAAGTAACTTTGAATCAATTAAAGCTATTACAACAAATATCATCAAAAATCCACTACTACAAATTAAAGTCAACTTATCAATACGAGTATTGTTTTTAGGAGCACTGTTTAACATTTTAACTCCTTAGCAAGTTTGAGCTTTTAAGCCATCTTGTAAAAAATGAAGCCAATTAAGACCCATGATTTTTTTTACATCATTCTCAGAAAACCCATAATTAATCAATCCTTTATAAATATTATATAAGCCACTAGAATCATTAAACCAAGACACATTTTTAGGCCATGTGGAATTAGTAGCACTACCTTCGCCATAATCTTTTATCTTAGACCATCTACCATTGCGCATCCATTCTAATACATCTAATGGTTGATTTAAACATAAATCACTTCCTATACCTATATGATCAACCCCTATCATATCTGCCAAATCAGCACTCATTTTACAAAAATCATCCAATGTACAATCACTTCCATTTGGCAAATGAAAAGGATATAAAGACAAACCTATCAAACCTTTTCTCTTAGCTAAAGCTTTTATCACCTCATCGCTTTTATTTCGCAATCCATTGTGCGCAAATTTAGGATTAGCATGAGATATACATATAGGGCGAGACGATATATCAATAGCTTCCAATGTTGATCTATCACTACTATGAGACATATCAACAATCATACCAACCCTATTCATTTCTTCAATCGCTTGTTTGCCAAAGCGAGTGATACCACTGTCGTTTTTTTCATAACAACCAGTAGCCAATAAGCTTTGATTATTATAAGTTAGCTGCATAATCAACAAACCAAGCTGTCTCATAACAGATATTAACCCTATTTCATCATCAATCAAAGAACAATTTTGCGCTCCAAAAAAAATCCCTACCTTATTTTGAGCTTTTGCTTTTAAAATATCTTCGCTTGAAAAAACAGGCAATATATATTCATTAAATTCTTCAAAAAATCTATGCCACTGGGCAAATCTAGTGAGTGTTTCTCTAGCATTTTCATGATATACTAAAGTAACATGCACAGCACTAACACCACTTGATTTTAAAAATTTAAAATATTCTTTATCCCATTTGCAATATTGCAAACCATCTATAATGATATCTTTCCCAAACATAACCACCTCCTTTTTGTAAACAACATTTAATAAGCTTTTACATAAGTTGTTTTTACAACTGTGTAAAATTCCTTCGCATAAGAACCTTGCTCTCTTGGACCAAAGCTAGATTCTTTTCTGCCTCCAAAAGGTACATGATAATCTGTTCCAGCTGTAGGAAGATTAATCATAACACAACCACTTTTTGCTTCTTTTTTAAATATGTTTGCATTTTTTAAACTCGATGTTACAATCCCTGAAGTCAATCCAAAACGAGTACCATTATTAAGCGCAACAGCTTCTTGTAAATCTTTTGCTTTAATCACACATGCTAATGGAGCAAAAATTTCTTCCTGATTAATATCCCAATCATTTTTAGTATTAATAAATAAAGTAGGAGACATATAGTAACCATTTTTATCAAGTGATAATTTTTCACCACCAAATACCAATTCCGCTCCAAGATCTTTAGCTCTTTGAACCCATTTGAAATTAGATTCAAATTGTTTATTATCGGCTACTGGTCCCATAAAAATTCCATCATCTAAGCAATGGCCAACCTTTAATGTTTTCATTCTAGAAACCATTTTCTCAACAAAAGCATCATGAATACTTTCCATAACAATCAAACGAGAACTTGCTGTGCATTTTTGTCCAGTACCTGAAAAAGCTCCTGCAATAGCACACTCAACAGCAAGATCAAGATCTGCATCATCCATAATAACTAAGGCATTTTTACTACCCATTTCTAATTGACATTTAACAAAATTTGCAGCCGTAGCACGTGCTATTTTTCTACCAACATCAACAGATCCAGTAAAAGAAAGTGCGTTGATATTTCTAGAATTAATAATAGTCTCACCAACTTCTCCACCACTACCTAAAACTAAATTAAATACACCACTTGGCAATCCATGCTCATGAATAATCTCAGTCAAAGCTACAGCAGAAGCTGGAGTGGTATTAGCTGGTTTCCATACTATACTATTACCAAAACAAAGAGCAGGAGCTATTTTCCAAGAAGCTGTTGCAATAGGGAAATTCCAAGGAGAAATAATACCAACAACACCAACAGCCTCTCTTGTAATCTCAACATCAACACCACTTCTTACAGACGCTGCATTTTCCCCAATTTGTCTTAATACTTCAGCTGCATAATATTGAAAAAATTGACCTGATCTAAACGCTTCTCCTTTTCCTTCTATTTTTGTTTTTCCTTCTTCTAAAGATATGATTTTTCCAATCTCATCGCTTCTATTCATTAAAGATTCACCGATTTTATAAAGCAAATTTGCCTTTTCTTCTAAAGGAGTTTTTTCCCAAGAAACTTGAGCCTCTTTAGCAGCATCAATAGCTAGCTCTACTTGTTTTTTATCAGCCTGTGCTACATCCCCTAGATCATTATCAATATCAGATGGATTAATATTTTTTATAGTATTAACACCCTCTACCCATTGACCATTAATATATAAACCCTTAGTACAATCTAACATTTTATCTCCTTTATAATTTTAATTATGAGTTTGCGCATAAACTACAAATTCAACCAGCATTTCTTCTCTAGCCAAACCAGAAACAATAAATGCAGCTCTATTTGGATAAACTGTATTGAAATAGGTTGAATATACCGAATTTACAAATTTTAAATCTTCTCTTTTTGTAACATAAATTAAAATCTGTAACACATCATCTAATTTAGAACCAGCACATTCTAAAGTATGAATAAGATTTGAAAAAACTTGTTTGGTTTGCGCTTCTATACCACCAGTAACAACCTCTCCATTTTTATCAATAGGAATTTGTGCTGTATATAAAATATTATTTGATACAACCGCCCATTCTAATGGAGATTTTGAGGGGAATAATTTTGTTTTAACCGCTATTTTACTTGACATACAACTCCTTTTTGTATTGTTATATTTTCAAGTCTATAGGAAAAAAACTTAATAAATACTTAATGACGACAATAAATATATTATATATTTTCTTACCTTGAAAAAACATGTAAATATGTGAATATTGGTAAATATATTTAAAAGATATCCCTATGATTAAAACATCAAATAAGTTAGCAAGGTAGTTTTAGTTGTAAAATTGAATATATACTTATTATATGATTATATCAAATCAAATATTGTTTAACAAAATTCTCAAAATAATCAATAATGTCATCAACATATTCCAAAGCTTTTTCTGTGTTTTTTTGATACACAGCTTTTAATATATTCTTGTGTTTTTCTTTTACAATATCATGTTGACTATTTTGAGCATAGCGATACCAAAATCTCCTTGAAATCCCTTGCACGTTTCTCAATTCTTCGTAAATAAAATAATTTTTAGAAGCTTTAGCTAATACATCTTGTCTTTTATCAAGCCATGATAAAAAATTTATTTCATCATAATTTTCAATTTCATTTAAAAGTTCATTTATAGCTTTTTTATCATCCTCAGTAAGTCTTTTTATAGCACATTCTATACAAAGTTTCAAAATAACTCTTCTTACTTCCAAAAGTTGCATTTGTAAAGAAGCATTCATTTGTGGAACCATTATTCCTGCTTTTGATATATTCACCAAATAACGTTTTGAAAGCAACAATAATGCTTCTCTTACAGGCGTACGTCCAACATCAAGCATATTTGCTATGCCCTGTTCTGTTAAAATACTACCAGGTTCTATTTCACAAAAAACTATTCTTCTTTCTAGTTCATCATATACTTGTTCGGCTAAAGTTTTATTTTTCACTTTTTTCATGTAATTTCCAAATATAAAATAAAAATTATAGAATAATATCTAATTATTAATGTATTTAAGACAGAATATTAATGATTAAAATTCATATTTGATATTCAATTTACTTTAAATATAATGTATTATAAAAAACAAAAAAGGATTTTTAAATGCAAATACGAATTTATTATGAAGATACCGATGCAGGTGGAGTGGTATATCATAGCAATTACTTAAAATTTTGCGAAAGAGCAAGAAGTGAGATATTTTTTCAAAAAAACGCGAAAATTTTTGATAAAAATACAGGACATTTCCTACTTACTAAAGCAAATTGTAACTTTTTAAAACCCGCTAAACTTGGAGATCTTATAGAAGTAAAAACATTTATCGCAAAGCTTAAAAAAGCTTCAGTTTGTATAAAACAAGAGATTTACAAAGATAGCACCAAGCTTTTTGAGGCTGATTTTACCCTAGCTTTTTTAAAAAATGAAAAAGTAGCCCCTATAGATGAGGTTATAGCTAAGATTTTTACTGATTTTGCAAAGGAGTAAAACCTAAGCCTTGCGAGCGAATGATTTTAACCTTATAGTCAAATTGATTATCATTTAAACTCTCATCGAAAATTCTTTGAGAGTCTTTATCTAAAAACTGCGTATAAAAATAATCAAGCCCCACGCTAGATGCATACGCTATCCAGTTGTAATTAATATTTTGCGAAAAAAGCTCATTAAGATAGCTTAGAGTTTGATCCTCATTAGAAATGGAATTTGCTAGTAAAAGTTTTTTTCTATCGTTAATTTGTGTTAAACTTAACAAAATAGGATTATAATTAATCTGAGTTGATAACAACACAAAAGGCTCTATATCATAAGTTCTTATTTGCGAGCTTATGAGTGCTGTTTTAATCAAAGAAGTATTTAAAATAATACTAGAATCTTGAAAACTTCTATTTTGATTTAAAATACTTCTAAAATCAAATTTAGAACTATTAATAGTATAAATTTTCTCGCTACCATTACCTATGTTTAAAACATTCTCATCTAAGCGATTTGCCAAAGGTGTTCCATCTGAAAAAATAATATTTTTACCATTGGAATATTCTAAAAGTTTTTGAATTTGTTTTTGATAGTCTATACTTCCAAAATACACATTTTCATTTTGCGTATCAAAATTTCTTTTATGTGCAGTAGGTATGAAAACTTTTACATTAGAATCAAGGCTTTCTTTTAATAAATTTTTCACACCTTTATCTGTAAAACCTGCGATAATATAATTAAATTTTTCTTCTTGAGCTTGTTTAAAAGCTTTAGTTATCTTGTTCTCATCTTCTGTGCCTATTAAAAACACCTTTACTTTTATTTGCGCTCTTTGTCTTAATAAATACGCTATGCTTGAATTTATAATAGTGTTAGAATAGCTTTTAATCGTTTGCTCAGGTATAATAATAGCTAATTTTACACTAGCATTTTTTTGAATTCTTTTTTCAAAATCTATGATGGAATTTAAAAGTTTAGTATAAATATTAACCAAAAGTTCATTTGCATTATCATTGTTAAATCTTGATAAGAAATTAAAATAAAGTCCTGTTTCTAACAAAGTAAATAAACAATCATTATCACAATTTTGAAATTCTAAATTAGGATAAAAAGACTCACTAGGTTCTATGGGCGATGGTTTTTGCTCTTTCGCAAAAGCACTTAAAGTTAAAACAAAACTCATCATCAAACAAACTAAACTTTTTCTCATAAATAACCTTTTATTTTTTTAATATCTTCTATAAATTCAGCATAAAAGCTAGGATTTTTACTCAAAAAATTCAAATCATAACTTGGCAAAAGCAAAGCATTATTAAAACGCATACATTGCCCTTTGTATTTTTGAAAGTTCTCAAAACCCAAACTTACAAAAGCTTCTTGACCAAGACATAAAATAATCTTTGCTTTTACAAAATCAAGCTCGTTGTAAAAATACGGCAAGCATAATTTTAGTGCTTGATCATCTATTTTAAAATTACTAAAACATTTAAACATATAAGAAAAATATATCTCATCTTCTTTTAAATTTAAAAGCTCTTTACATAATCTTAAAAACTCTTGTTTATTCTTAGAAGCAAAAAACTTTCCACTTTCGTTTTCTTCTTTATCAATAAAAGCTTGATAAATCAGAATTTTAGCATTTTTGGCTTCTTTTTCTATTAAACTATACTTTCTTAATTTAGAAAAATGACAAAGATTGCAAGTTTTTACTCTTTCGTTTAATTCTTTAAAACTTAAGTTAAAATGTCTAATTTGCTTTTGTTCATCAAAGTATTCATAACCAAAAGCTTTTAGATAATACAAACTGCGTTTATTCATCACATCAATGCTTCTAAATTTTCACCCTCTAAACGATAAGTTCTCCACTCGCTCATATGTCTTGCATTTAACTTGGTATAAAATTCAATCCCCAAATCATTATCATTTAAACAAACCCACTCTAAGCGTTTAAGATTTTTTTCTTTACAAATTTGTGCTAAATATTTAAAAACAGCTCTAGCATAACCTTTTTTTCTATATTTTGGCTGTATGTAAATATCTTCTAGGTATAATCCACCCAAACCCCAAAAAGATGAAAAAGTAAAATAATACATCACATAGCCTATTATCTCACCATCAACCTTTAAACTCAAAGCCTTAGCGTATTCATGTTTAAAAAATGATTCTTCAAGTTCTTTGCTTGTGCATTTTACATCTTTAAGCATATTTTCATGAATAGCAAGTTCTTTGAGTAATTCTAAAATTTTTTCCAAATCTTCTTTTTTACTCTCACAAATTTCAAAAGCCATTATTTTTCCTTAGTTTACAAAATAAAATCAAAATTTAGCAAAAAGTTTTAAAATAACTCTTAATTAAAAGCAGATTTAAGTAAGATTTTGCTAACATACTCGCTTATTATTTTGTTTTTTATTTTAAGTTAAGGAAAAAATATGAAAAGAACATACCAACCACATAAAACTCCTAAAAAAAGAACTCACGGCTTTCGTGTACGTATGAAGAGCAAAAATGGTCGCAAAGTGATCAATGCTAGACGTGCTAAAGGTAGAAAAAGATTAGCGGTATAAAAGATTTTCTAAGTATTAACGACTTAGGAGAGTTTGCAGCAATTTATAAAGAAGGTAAAAAATGGCATTGCGAAGGCATGATCATCTTTTACTCTTTAAGTGAAGAAAAAAAATTCGCCGTTGTTGCTAGTAAAAAAGTTGGAAAAGCTGTTATAAGAAATAGAGCCAAAAGGCTCTTAAGATCAGCTTTTTTTCAGGTTAAAAATCAAGTTGAAAACGGAAAATACATACTTGTAGCCAAAACGAGTATCACTGAAATTCCTTTTTTAAAATTAGAAAAAAACTTGAAATGGGGTTTGAAAAAAATAGGATGCATAAAATAGTTTGTCTAAAATTTATCAGATTTTATCAACTCTTTATCAGTCCTTTTAAACCACAATGCTGTAGGTATTACCCAAGTTGCTCTGAGTATGCCTTATGGCAATTTAAAAAAAATAATATTTTTAAAGCATTTGGTGCAGTTTTTTTAAGAATTTTAAAATGCAATCCGTTTTTTAAAGGTGGTATTGATTATCCTAAAATACGCAAGAATAATCTAAACTCAGGTATATGTTTTAAACCTAGTTTTAATGCTTTAAAACAACTCAATTATCTTTATATCCCTTGCAACGATAATCAATTTTTTTTAATTAAGATTATATTTCCAAAGGACAATCCGTGTCAGAAAATTTATCTCAACAAAAACGCATATTAATTGCTGTTGTATTATCATTTTTATTTTTTGTAGTTTATGATTATTTTTTTATACCCAAAGCTCCACAAACTGAGCAAAATATCACTCAAATAGAACAAAACAACTCAGCTCCACAAAGCACTACAAGTACTAACTCTCAAGCTCCAAAAACAGAACTTAGCGTTAATCAAAAAGAAGAAATAGCAGTTGTTAAAAGTGAACATTTTGAAGCACATATTGACTCTTTAGGTAGGATAGCTAAATTTTATCTAAGTGATGAAAAATACAAAGATGAAAATGGCAAAAGTATTAATCTAATAGATACTTCTTTATCACCTTTACCATTAGAAATAAGATTTAGTGATGCAAAAATCAATCAAGAGGCATTTAATACACCATATACCACAAGTCAAAAAACTATCAATGTCAGCGATGAAAACACAACCTTGATCCTTACTCAAAATTTAAATGGTTTAGTAGTAACTAAAAAAATCACTTTCCATAAATATGGAAACTATGATTTAGAGGTTAATCTAAGCAAAGACGCAGCTTATTTTATCACACCAGGTTATCGTCCAAATATAGCAGTTGATAGCTATACAGTACATGGGGTTTTAATCTTAGACAAAGATGATAAAATCACAATGTTAGAAGATGGCGATGTAGAAAATGATGAAAGTTTTTCTAATGTAACCCTTATGGCGGCTTCAGATCGCTATTATAGTGCTTTTTTTTATAATTTTGAAAAACCACTCAATGCTGTAGTTACTAAAGATAATCACGAAAATTCTATCGTTTTTGCAAGTGCGACAAATACTTTTAAGGCAAGCGGTTATGTTGGCTCAAAAGAGCATGAAATTTTAAGAAGCATTCATGCGGATTTAGATGATGTTGTGGAATATGGTTGGTTTACTTTTATAGCTAAGCCTATGTTTGAATTTTTAAATTTCTTACATGGCTACATGGGCAACTGGGGTTGGGCTATTGTAGTGATGACTTTAATTGTGCGTATTATTCTTTTCCCACTTACTTACAAATCAATGATTTCTATGAATAAACTCAAAGATTTAGCGCCTAAAATGAAAGAAATCAGAGAACGTTATAAAGGCGATCCGCAAAAGATGAATTTGCACATGATGGAACTTTATAAAAAACATGGCGCAAATCCTATGAGTGGATGTTTGCCTATACTTATTCAAATTCCAATTTTCTTTGCAATTTATAGAGTTTTACTAAATGCTATAGAGCTAAAAGCTGCACCATGGGCTTTTTGGATTACAGATTTATCTGTGATGGATCCATGGTTTATCTTACCTATATTTATGGGTCTAACTATGTTTATCCAACAACTTATCACACCAATGGCTATACAAGATCCTATGCAAGAAAAGATTATGAAATTTTTACCATTAATTTTCACTTTCTTCTTCTTAACCTTCCCAGCAGGTTTAACTTTATATTGGTGTGTAAATAATATATGCTCACTTATTCAACAAGTGATTGTAAATAAACTTTTCAAAAACCACAAAAAAGAGGAAATAGCTAAACATGAACATAGAAGCTAAAGACTTACAAACTGCACTCATAGAAGCCTCAAAACAACTTGAGTGCTCTGTGATTGATCTAGAATATGAAGTTATTCAACATGCTAAAGCAGGATTTTTTGGTTTATTTAGAAAAAATGCTATTATTTGTATTAAAGGACACAAAAAAACCAAAAAACCTCATCAAGAAAAAGCTAAAAAAAATCAAAACGAGAATTTTAGCAAACATTCACAAAAAAATCTTGAAAAAAATGAACACTACAAAGAACACAGAGAAAGTTTTCAAAAACCACTTGAAGCCAATGCTCCAACTAAAGAACATTATAAAGTAAAAAATGATGCTATTTTTGATTCATTTCATAAAGAATCACCAGAAGAAAAAAATATCGCTTCTTATATTGATGAGATAAAAATTTCACTAGAAAATTTACTGGCAACTTTTGATTTTGATATCAAGGTTGTACAAGTTAGTGTTTGGGACGAAAATTGTGTATTGATAAAACTTGATGGAGAAGATGCAGCTTTACTTATAGGCAAAGAAGCCCATAGATATAAGGCTTTTTCATATTTACTTTATAACTGGCTTAGCGCTAAATATAAAATTCAGCCAAGACTAGAAATCGCTCAATTTTTAGAAAATCAAACCCAAGCTATAGAAAATTATTTAAAAATTCTTATAGAAAAAGTAGAGAGTACAGGAAGAGTCCAAACAAAGCCTTTAGATGGAATTTGGCTAAAACTTGCATTAGAAAAATTAAGAGAACGTTTTCCTGATAAATATGTAGCTATTAAACAAAATGACGATCAAAGATACATCGTTGTAAATGATTTTTTGAAGAAAAATGAATGAATGACACTATAGCTGCTATAGCCACAGCTCATGGAGTGGGCTCTATAAGTATCATTAGAGTAAGTGGGGAGAAAGCTTTAGAGCTTGCATTGAAAATTACCCACAAAAAAGAATTAACGCCCCGCTATGCACACTTGTGCAAACTTTATAAAAACAACAATGACTTCTTAGATGAAGCTTTAGTGATTTATTTTAAAGCACCCTACTCTTTTACAGGAGAAGATATAGTAGAATTTCAACTTCATGGGGGTTTTTCTTTGAGTGAAATTTTACTTGATGAGCTTATTTTAGCAGGAGCGCGTCTTGCTAGCCCTGGAGAATTTAGCAAAAGAGCTTGTTTAAATGGCAAAATGGATCTTTTAAAAGCTTTAAGTATACAAGATGTCATCATGTCAAAATCAACAAGTGCTGCAAATATCATAGCAAAAAACATTAAAGGTGATTTAAGTAAATTTTTAAATACCATTAGAATGGATCTTGTTCAAACCCTTGCTTTTGTAGAAACTAGCATTGATTATGCAGATGATGATTTACCACAAGATTTACTTGATCAAATCATTACCATGTGTGAAAAAAATTCAAAACTTTTACGTGATATAGTAGATATTTCTTTAAGTAAAAAAGGACTTATAGAAGGCTTTAAAGTTGCTATTATCGGTAAGCCAAATGCAGGAAAAAGCTCATTATTAAATTCACTTTTAGCTTTTGATAGAGCTATTGTTTCTAATATTGCAGGTACTACAAGAGATCGTATCGAGGAAAGCTTGAAAATAGGCTCACATTTAATCAAAATCATCGACACAGCAGGTATAAGAAATGCAGATGATGAGATAGAAAAAATCGGGGTTAATTTAAGCTATGAAAGCATTAAAGAAGCAGATATTATCATAGCTGTTTTTGATGGATCTAAAGAATTTGAAGAAGAAGATGAGCGTATTTTACAAGCTTTAAAAAATTGTGATAAAAAAATCATTTATGTTTTAAACAAAAGCGATCTAACCACCAAATTTGAACATGAAATTAGTACTTCTTGTATACGCATTTGTGCTCAAGAAAACACCCAAGCCATTAAGGAAAATTTAAATGAATACTTAAATACTTTAGATGGCGATGGAATGCTAATTAGCAATACCTTGATACTCAATGCTTGCAAGAATGCTAGCGAAGCTATTTTGCGCGCAAGGGATTTATTAAAAGAAAGTTCTTTAGAACTTTTTGCTTTTGAACTAAATTTAGCCATAGGAGAGATAGCCCAATTTACAAAAGATTTTGAAAGAGATGAAATTTTAGATGCTATGTTTAGTAATTTTTGTTTAGGTAAATAAAAAGGAGAGAAAATGGATAAAGAAATTATAAAACAACACAAAATTAGTGACGAAGAATATCAAGAAATTTTAAATATACTAGGCAGAAAGCCTAATTTACTAGAGCTTGGAGTAATTTCTGCTATGTGGAGCGAGCATTGCTCATATAAATCAAGCAAAAAATACCTTAATGGCTTTCCAACCAAGGCTCCTTGGGTAATCCAAGGTCCTGGTGAAAACGCTGGGGTGATAGATATAGGCAAAGGAATGGCAGCTGTATTTAAAGTAGAAAGTCACAATCACCCAAGCTTTATAGAGCCATTTGCAGGTGCAGCAACAGGTGTGGGCGGAATTTTACGTGATGTTTTTACCATGGGCGCAAGAGTTGTTGCAGGTATGAATTCTTTAAAATTTGGCAACATCCACGATGAAAAAATAGGCAAACATCAAAAATATTTAGTTAAAGGTGTAGTAAGTGGAATTTCACACTATGGTAATTGCATGGGTGTGCCTACTATTGGTGGAGAATGTGCTTTTGATGAATGTTTTAATGGAAATATTTTAGTTAATGCTTTTGCACTTGGAACTTGCAAAATCGAAGATATCTTTTATGCAAAAGCTGAAGGTATAGGAAATCCTGTAATTTATGTGGGTTCAAAAACTGGTCGCGACGGGCTTGGTGGAGCTGTAATGGCAAGTGATAGCTTTAATGAATCTAGTAAAAGCTTAAGACCAACCGTGCAAATTGGCGATCCATTTGCTGAAAAATTGCTAATGGAGGCTTGTTTAGAACTTTTCAAAACTGATTATATAGTTGGAATTCAAGATATGGGTGCAGCAGGACTTACTTCAAGCTCTTTTGAAATGGCAGGACGCAGTGGTAGCGGTATGAAACTTTATCTTGACAAAACTCCTATGAGAGAAGAAGGTATGACTCCTTATGAGTTAATGCTAAGTGAATCTCAAGAGAGAATGCTAATTTGTGCTAAAAAAGGCTATGAAGAAAAAGTTATTGAAATTTTTAACAAATGGGGGCTTGATGCAGCTATTATAGGCGAAGTTACCGATACTGGCAAAATGGAACTATTTTGGCACGATGAATTAGTTGGCTTAATCCCTATTGAACCACTAAGCGAAAAAGCACCTATACTTGATAGACCTGTGGCTAAACCAAAATACCTAGATGAGATAAAAAACTATCAATTTAAGCTCAACATTCCTACCCAAGAAGCATTTGAAAAACTCCTTGCAGATGAAAATGTTAGCAATAAAGCTTATATTTATGAGCAATTTGACTCAAGCGTACAAACTAATACTTTAAAAAGCAATGGAACTTTAGGAGCCAATAGCATTAGAATCAAAGAAAACAATTGCTTACTTTCTATGGCCATTGAGTGTAACTCAAGATTAAACTATGTAAATCCAAAAATCGGCGCAGCAGCAGCTGTTGCAAGTGCAGGAAGAAAAATAGCATGCTCAGGAGCTAGACCTTTAGCAATTAGCGATTGTTTAAATTATGGTAACCCACAAAACCCTGAAGTAATGTGGCAATTTGCCCAAGGTTGTGAAGGTATTAAACTCGCTTGTAAAGAACTCAATACACCTGTAGTAAGCGGAAATGTTTCTTTATATAATGAAACCGATGGAGTAAGTATTTTTCCA
This sequence comes from Campylobacter sp. CNRCH_2014_0184h, assembly GCF_025772985.1. Lineage (NCBI taxonomy): Bacteria > Pseudomonadati > Campylobacterota > Epsilonproteobacteria > Campylobacterales > Campylobacteraceae > Campylobacter > Campylobacter sp. CNRCH_2014_0184h. Next base: position 80,804 of record NZ_JAKMTB010000005.1, read on the forward strand.
AGTCCAACCATAGCTTGTGTTGGAGTAAATGAAAAAGCAGAAAATGTTTTAAAATCATATTTTAGTAAAGACACTAGTGCTATTTATCTACTTGGAGAAAGCAAAGGTAGTTTTGGTGGATCTTTAATTGCTAAAGTGCTAGATCAAAAAGTAGCAGGAGAGCTTGAAGATATAGATTTTAACGCAGAATTAAAACTATGGGATTTCCTATTAAAAGCAAACGAAGCAAAATTACTTGATTGTGCTAATAGCATAGGTATAGGTGGTCTTGCTATTACCTTAGCTAAAATGAGTGCAAAGGCAAATTTAGGTATTGAAATAAAAACTAATTTTGAAGATAAGAGTTTTATTTTCGAAGAAAGTCCAACAAGAGTTATAGTTGGTGTTAAAAATGAAGAAAAATTTATCAAATTTGCAAATGAAATGGGAATTAAATTTACAAAACTTGGAAATTTAACTGAAAAAGATTTCATTTTAGATGATATTAAGATATCTTTAGCAAAACTACAAACAATTTATTTTGATAAATTTAATGAGTATTTAGGATAAAAATGCTTTTTGTTTTACTCGTATTGGCAATTTTGGCATTTTATTGGTATTATAAAACATGGGGTAAAGATGATCTTTTAGGCTCTTTTAAAAAAGGAGCTAAAAGTTTCTCTCAAGGTTTTAAACAAGGCTATCACGAAGAAAGAATTGATGGATTTAAAAGAAGATTAAACTACTATGTTATAGCACTTTTAGCAAAAATAGCAAAAAGTGATGGCAGAGTTAGTGAAAATGAAGCTAATATGATCTCACAAATTCTTGATTACAATGCCAAAGATTCAAGAGAAAGAGAATTTTTAAAACAAAGTTTTAATGAACACAAAAACACCTTAAATGACACCTATGAAGTAGCCAAAGAACTCATCAAGGAAGTACCTTTACCTCAACAAGAAAGAATTAATATATTAAATGTTTTGGTCGCAATGGCCTTGATTGATGGAGAACTTAACAGCACTAAAAATGATGTATTAAAAGCCATTGTCAAAGCATTTAATCTTGATGTAAATATACTTGAGAGACTTCTAAATTCTATGCAAACTCAAAAGGTAGGTATGAATTTGCAAAAAGCATGCGAGGTCTTAGGTGTAAGCGAAAATGTAAATTTACAAGAGCTTAAAAAACGCTATAGAGAACTTGCTAAAAAATATCATCCTGATATTTTAAACGCAAACAACAGCGATGAAGCAAAAATAAAAGAAGGTGTAAAAAAATTTCAAGAAGTTAATGAATCTTATGAATTTTTAAAACAATATATAGAAAGGAAAAATCAATGAAAGCACTAATTAGTGTCAGTGATAAAGAAGGAGTAGTAGAATTTGCTAGTGAGCTTGCAAAATTAGGTTTTGAGCTTTTATCTACTGGAGGCACTTATAAGCTTTTAAAAGAAAACAACCTGCAAGTACAAGAAGTTAGTGATTTTACTCAAAGTCCTGAAATGTTTGAAGGACGTGTAAAAACCTTACACCCAAAAATTCATGGCGGAATTTTATACAAAAGAGAAGATGAAAGCCACCAAAAGCAAGCTAAAGAGCATAATATAGAAAGCATAGACTTACTTTGTGTGAATTTATATCCTTTCAAAAAAACTACAATTTTAACCCAAGATTTTGATGAGATTGTAGAAAATATCGACATTGGTGGTCCTACTATGATACGCAGTGGCGCAAAAAACTTTAAAAATGTCATTGTAGTTTGTGATATTTTAGATTATGATAAAATCATACAAGCTTTAAAAGATAATACTTTAGATCTTGATTTTAGAAGAGCTTTGATGATCAAAGCTTATGAGCATACAGCAAATTATGATGCTTATATAGCAAATTATATGAACGAGCGTTTTAATGGTGGTTTTGGAGCAAGAAAATTTATTGTAGGTCAAAAAGTGTTTGACACAAGATATGGAGAAAATCCTCATCAAAAAGGTGCTTTATATGAATTTGATGACTTTTTCACACACAATTTTACAACCTTAAAAGGCGAGGCAAGTTTTAACAATCTAACCGATATTAACGCAGCTTTAAATTTAGCAAGTGCTTTTGATAAAGCTCCAGCAGTAGCCATTGTAAAACATGCAAATGCTTGTGGTTTTGCTATAAAAGAAAACTTACTCCAAAGCTATATCCATGCGCTTAAATGCGATACCTTGAGTGCTTATGGAGGAGTTGTAGCTATCAATGGAACCTTAGACAAAGAATTAGCGCAAAAAATCAATGAAATTTATATAGAAGTAATCATTGCAGCAAATGTAGACGATGATGCTTTGGAAGTTTTTAAAGATAAAAAACGTATTAAAATCTTTACACAAAAAGCGCCATTTTTAACTAGAGCTTATGATAAATATGATTTTAAACATATAGATGGTGGTTTTGTATATCAAGATAGCGATGAAGTTAGAGAAGATGAATTAAAAAATGCAGTATTAAAAAGCGAAAGAAAAGCTAATGAACAAGAATTAAAAGATCTTGAAATAGCTATGAAAATTGCTGCATTTACCAAATCAAATAACGTAGTTTATGTAAAAAATGGAGCTATGGTAGCCATTGGTATGGGTATGACAAGTCGTATCGATGCAGCTAAAGCAGCTATTAATAAAGCCAAGGAAATGGGGCTTGATTTAAATGGTTGTGTTTTAGCAAGCGAGGCTTTCTTTCCATTTAGAGATAGCATAGATGAGGCTAGTAAAATAGGTGTAAAGGCCATTATCGAACCAGGTGGAAGCATAAGAGATGAGGATATCATCCAAGCTGCCAATGAATATGGTATTGCATTATATTTTAGCGGTGTAAGACACTTTTTACATTAATACAAGGAGCTTCAAATGTTTAAAAGCATAGGTGCGAAGATATCTTTAGCAATGATTTCTACATTGCTAATTAGTTTTATTATCATGCAAATTATCTTACAAAAAGATTCTCAGCAAACGACCGATAGAATCAGCCGTGCACATTTAGATACCTTAAGCACTTCTGTTTTTCAAACATTAAGAATGGCAATGAATTTAGGTGACCCTGCTATTATAGAACAAGCTATAAAAGATGCTGGAGAAATTGAAGGCATAAAAGATATTAAAATTTATCCTTCAAAAAGTACAATTGAACTTTTTGAAATGCAAAAATATACAAAAAGTGATGAAAGTATCATCAACGAACAATTTAACAAGCCGCAAATACAAGCCGTTGAAATCAATAACAATCAAGGACATTATCTAAGACTTATACGCCCATTAATCGCTAATGAAAGTTGCTTAGCTTGTCATGCTAATGCTAAAGAAGGTGATGTTTTGGGTGTTATGGATATGTATAATGATTTAAAACATGTAGATGATGATTTGGCAAGCTCAGCTAGAACTTATATTATAATCTTTAGCATAGCTTTACTTTTTACTGTTTTTGCTGTGCTTTATATTTTAAAAATAGTTGTGGGTAATCCTGTTTTAGATCTTTTAAAACATGCTAAAGAATTAGCTAGCGGCGATGGAGATTTACGCGCAAGAATCAACATAAAAAGCACTGATGAAATAGGCAAAGCTTGCACCTACATCAACCAATTTATTGAAAAAATTCAAAATGCAGTGATTTCTACTAATGAAAATTCTCAAATGGTAGATAAACAATCTAAGCTTTTAAATACCAATGCACTTGATCTAGCAAATAGAACAAAAGAAGGTCACACAAAAACTGATGAATCTTATCATTTAAGTGAGCAAATTCATACAGAGTTGCAAGATCTTGCTGAGCTTTCAAACAATGCAAATAAAGCCAATACAAAATCTTTTGAAGTTTTAAACACCATGCTTGATTCATTAAATCAGGTAGTGGATAAAGTAAGAGTTGTTGCAGAAAATGAAGATGTTTTATCTCAAAAAGTTGAAGTTATGGAAAAACAAGCAGAAGAGATCAAAAAGGCTTCTGATATGATGGGAGAAATTGCTGATAAAACCAATCTTTTATCATTAAACGCAGGTATTGAAGCTGCGCGTGCTGGAGAATTTGGTCGTGGTTTTTCAGTTATTGCTGAAGATGTAAGAAATCTTGCTCAAAGTTCAGAAGAATTTTTAAAAAATATTGCTATTGTCACCAAGCAATTAGTAGATAGTATTAATGAAGTTTCTAAAGAACTAAAACACAATGCTAAAGAAATTAATTCTTTAAACCAAGATGCAAAAGATCTAGTAGAGGGAACCAATGAAGTAAAAGTTTGCAATGAAAATGCAAGAGACTTAGCAAATGCTTGTATGCAAAAAATCTCAAGCACACAAGAAACTTTACAATCTTTACTTGATAAAATGCAAGAAACGGTAAAATTAAGCGATAAAAATGAAGAAATTTCAAAAATTTTGCTTGATGTTGCTCATGAGTTAAATGTAGTTTGTCAAAATTTAGAAGATGAATTAAAACATTTTCATGTATAAGGAGAATAAAAATGAAAAAAATAATCACATTAAGCATAGCAAGTTTAGCTGTTTTTAGTGGGTGTTCTGTGGCAACTTTAAGTGTTGATGATTTACAAAATAAAGAATTTACCATAAGTTCTTATGAAGCAAATGGAAAAAGCTACGAACTTCCTCAAAATACAAAAACAAGTATTAGTTTTGACAATAAAGACAAAAGGCTTTTTGGAACAGCAGGATGTAATAGATTTTTTGGAAATTATAAAGATCAAGGAAGCAGCATAAAAATAGAAGACAATCTTGCTTCAACAAAAATGCTTTGTGATCAAGAATCTATGAAATTTGAGGACAATTTCCTAAGATACTTTAATGGAGAATTTAAAATCATTAACGATGATGAAGGAATTATTTTAAAAAATAAAAAAATGAAAGTTTATTTAAAATAAGCCTTAAGGCTTATTTTAAATGCTCTAATATATCCTCGCAAATCTTTCTAGGTTCTTTTGCTTTATAAATAGGTCTTCCAACCACAATAAAATCTGACAAATTATCCTTAGCACACTCTATATCAGCTACTCTTTTTTGATCATCTGAATTTTCTTTAAACGGACGAATTCCAGGCGTTAATGTAATAAATTTTGTACTTGTATTTTCTTTTATCAGCAAACTTTCATATACCGAGCAAACCATACCATCAAGACCACTTTCATAACTAATTTTAGAAAAATCTTTAACAGCTTGTTTAATATCTTGTTTATACACACTAAAAAATTCTTGCTCATCAAAGCTAGTTAAAGCAGATACGGCAAGCACTAAAGGTCTTTTGCTTAAAGCATTTAAGCGCTCCATAATCATACACATAGCACTTTTACCTGCACTTGCATGGATATTAAACATATCCACATCAAGTTTAGCAAGTTCTTCACAAGCATCTGCCATAGTATTTGGTATATCATAAAGCTTTAAATCTAAAAATATTTTAAAATTATCCACTTTTTTAATCGCTTCTAAAAGCTTTACTCCATCTCTTAAATACGATCTAAGCCCTATTTTAACCCAAAGATCTAAACCTTTTAATTCCTTGGCTAAATTTATACATTCATCATAGCTTGCCACATCAAAAGCCACACAAAGTTTCATTGCTTTTCCTTGTTGATTTTATCCAACACCCCGTTGATAAATTTAGGAGCATTATCTCCTGCCATTTCTTTTGCAAGCTCTATGGCTTCATTAATAATAATCGCTTTTTGTGTAGAAGTAAATAAAATCTCATAAGCACCCAAACGCAAAATAGCCTTTTCTATACTAGCTACTCCATCTAACTTATGCTCTTTTAAACACTCATTAATTTTCTCATCAAGCAAAGTAAGTTGCTCATTAATTCCATTATACAAATCTAGAGTGAATTTTCTTTGGTCATTGCGAATTTTTTTCTCATCTAAAAATTCATTAATAAAATCTTTATTTTCTTGATTTAGCTGTGCTGCATAAAGCAAAGAAACAATACTTTGTCTTACTTGGTGTCTAGTAGCCATTTTAAGCCTTAATTTTTTGGATTAAATTAAGCATTTCAACCACAGTAAGCATAGCTTCAAAACCTTTATTACCTGCTTTACTACCTGCTCTTTCTATGGCTTGCTCTAAAGTATCAGTTGTTAAAACCCCAAAACTTACAGGCACATTCGCCCCAAGTCCTACACTTGCGATCCCTTTAGTTGTTTCAGCTGCAACATAATCAAAATGTGGTGTACTTCCACGAATTACTGCTCCAACACAACAAATTCCATCAAATTTTTTACTCTCTATAGCTTGTTTTAATGCAAAAGGAATTTCAAAAGCACCGGGTACTAAAATAAGATTTAAATTTTCTTCTTTACCCCCATGTCTTAAAAAAGCATCTTTAGCACCTTCAACTAAACGATCTGTGATAATATGATTAAATCTTGCATTAATAATTGCAATTTTCTCATCACCTTTTAAACTTAAATTTCCCTCTATTATCTTCATATTTTTCCTTTTTTAAATGATTTCTTGAATTTTTAAAAGCGTATTTACGCAGTTTTTAAGTCTTGAAAGATCAAGCATATTTGGTCCATCACATAAAGCCTTACAAGGATCAATGTGTGTTTCAAAGAAAAATCCATCTACACCCACACTAGCAGCAGCTCTTGCTAAGGGCTCTACAAATTCACTTTTGCCTCCACTACTTCCACCATTTGCTCCTGGCATTTGCACACTATGAGTAGCATCAAAAATAACCGGAGCATATTTTCTCATGATAACCAAACTTCTCATATCTACAACTAAATTTCCATAACCAAAACTCGAACCTCTCTCAGCTACAAAAACCCCATTTTCTTTGGCTATTTCAAAACCTTCTTCGTTGATGCCTCTAGTTTGTAAAATTTTAGCTACGCTGTATTTAATGTCTTCAGGGTTTAAAAATTGCCCCTTTTTTACATTTACCTTAGCTTTTGTTTTAGCAGCAGCCACCAATAAATCAGTTTGCCTGCATAAAAAGGCTGGAATTTGTAAAACATCTACAACCTCAACCGCAATACTTGCTTGAGAACTCTCATGAATATCAGTTAAAATTTGCATGCCAAATTTATCTTTCACTTTTTGCAAAATTTCCAAGCCTTTTTCAATGCCTGGCCCTCTAAAACTATTAATACTAGTTCTGTTTGCTTTATCAAAACTTGATTTAAAATAAAAATCAATTCTATCATCTTTTAAAAAGCATTCAAGCTCTTGTGCAACCTTAAAAACAAGCTCTTCATTTTCTATCACACAAGGCCCTGCTATTAGTATCATTTTTTTCATCATTTTTTCCTTGTTTTTTTATTATTTTACTTTATTTTTATTATTTTCTTCAAGAGGAAAAACAAAATTTAAAATAATAGCTGTAATCCCACCTGCTGCAATCCCTGAAGAAAATAAAGTTTTAAACCACATTGGCATAAATTCTAAAATATCAGGATTATTAGAAACTCCAAGTCCTATACCCAAACTCATAGCTATAATGATAATAGAACGACGGTTTAAATTTTCTTTAGAGATAATCCTAACCCCCGTTGCAGCTATAGTACCAAACATCACTAAAGTTGCCCCACCTAAAATAGGCTCTGGAATTTGCAAAGTAATATCAGCCACAATAGGAAATAAGCCCAAAATCATCAACATAAAAGCTACAATAAACCCTACATAGCGACTCGCAACACCTGTTAAAGCTATGACACCATTATTTTGCCCAAAACATGAGTTTGGAAAAGTATTAAAAAAGGCCGAAACAAAAGAATTAAAACCATTTGCCAAAACTCCACCTTTTAATCTTTTTGCATAAAGTTCGCCTTTAACTGGCTGATTTGAAACTTCACTAGTAGCACTAATATCACCAATTGTTTCTAAAGAAGTTACCATAAAAACCAAAATCAAAGGTAAAATGAGATTATAATCAATACTCAAACCATAGTGCAAAGGATCAGGTAAAAACATTAAAGGTAAATTTTCATTAAAATTAAAGCTAAAATTTTCAAAAGTCATAGCCACTAAAAGCCCTATTATCATAGCTATAAACAAAGAAGAAATTCTTATATATGCATTATCAAAGCGATTTAAAATAATAATGCTAAAAATCACAACTCCGGCTAATAATAAATTTTGTAAAGAACCAAACTCACCACTTGCCTTAGCCGCAAATCCACCTCCTGCACTCACAAGACCAACATTAATCAAACTAAGACCTATAATCATCACTACTATACCTGAAACCAAAGGCGAAATCACTCTTCTAATAAAAGGTAAAATTTGAGAAATAATCATTTCAGTGGTAGAACAAAGCATTAAAGTGCCAAAAATAGCCCCAAGCATTGCTTCTTGTGATAAACCATTATTTTTTAAAACAAGCCCACCTAGTATAATAGGCGCAACAAAGTTAAAACTAGTCCCTTGAATAGATAAAAGTCCACTCCCTATAGGACCCCAAGTTTTAATCTGTAAAAGCGAAGCAACACCTGAAGCAAAAAGTGACATGCATATAATTCTAGCTGTATTAGTATCATCTATTCCAAGACCCTTACAAATTAATAAAGCAGGTGTAATCACAGCCACAAACATAGCCATTAAATGCACCAAAGCAGCAAAAAAAGCTTTAGCAAAAGGCGGTTTATCTTCTAAACCATAAATTAAATCTATTTTATTTTCCATTTTTATTTCCTTTTGTTTGATTACTAACCAAAATAATTCCTCCTATAATAATGCTAAAAATTCCTATAAAAACCATCAAACTAGGAAATTCATCTCCTAATAATATGCCCAAAAATAAAGTAAAAACTACATCTATATAACTAACCCCAGCAACAACTCCTGCCTTTTTTGCCACCCCATAAGCTTTGGTAACATGAATTTGATACATTGCTCCAAAAACACCCATTAAAATAATAAAAATCCAAGCTTTAAAACTAGGCATAACAAAAGGAGCAATTAAAAAATCAAGTTCTTTTATTTCATAAAAAGAACCTATAATCATAGACATTAAAGGCATTAAAGTACCAATTAAAACGAAAGATAAAGCTATAAAAGGTGCTGGATATGATTTTCTAAGCTCTCTTACGCTAGTTAGTGCCAAGGCTGCGCAAAAACCACTTAAAATTCCCAAAATACTATTTTTCAAATCAAAGCCTGAATGCATAGTACTATCTGCAAAAGGCTGACAAATTAACAATACTCCTATAAAAGCAATCAAAATCCCAAAACAAGCTTTTAATCCCAAGCTTTCTTTAAAAAATAAAAAAGCAATTAAAGCTATAAAAATCGGTGCTGTTTTTTGAAAAGCAAAAGCCCCACCTAAAGAAATATTAGAAACATTATAAAAGAAAAGATATAAGGCAATCGTTCCTATAACACCTCTAAAAATAAGCAAACCCAAACGACCGCCGCTTTTATGAAAATTTAATTTTGAAAGCGCATAAAGCATAAAAGCTGTGCCTATGATATTTCTAAAAAACATAATTTCAATCGATGATAATTCTTCACTAAGAATTTTTGCACAAGCACCTACAAGTGCAAATTCTATGGAAGCAATAATCATAAAATATATACCTAAATTTTTTTTAACTATTCTTAACATATAAATTCCATATAAAAATTCCCGTTATTTTAGTCTTTTTTGCTTAATTTTAAGGCAATTTTTATATAATCACAAATAAAAATTTAAAAATGAGTATTAATGCAAAGTATTATTTTAATAGGAAAACCAAATGTTGGCAAATCAAGTCTTTTTAATAGACTTGCAAGAAAGCGCATAGCTATCACCAGTGACATAAGTGGGACTACAAGGGATACCAACAAAATAGAAGTGGAAATTGATGGTAAAAAAGCCTTATTGATAGATAGTGGTGGACTTGATGAGAGCAATGAGCTTTTTAAAAATGTCAAAGCAAATTCACTAAAAGCTGCTAAAAATAGTGATATTATCTTTTATATGGTGGATGGAAAATTTCTACCCGATGATGAAGATAAAGCTTTTTTTTATGAAATGAAAAAACTCAACAAACCTATAGCCTTAGTAATTAACAAGGTGGATAATAAAAAGGATGAAGAAAGATCTTGGGAATTTTCTAATTTTGGAGTAAAAGAAGTTTTTAATATCTCTGTTACACATAATATAGGCATTGATGAGCTTTGCATGTGGGCTGGTAAGTTTTTAAATGAAAGTTTTTTAAATGCAGATGAAGAAGAAGACTTTGAAAGCTATTTAGAAAATTTTGATGAAAATAGCGGAGATTTTAAGCTAAAAACTATCAATGAAAACCATATTAAAGTAGGAATTATCGGTAGGGTAAATGTAGGAAAATCAAGTCTTTTAAATGCTTTAGTTAAAGAAGAACGTAGCGTGGTAAGCGATATAGCAGGCACTACGATTGATCCTGTTAATGAAAGCATTATGCATAAAGATAAAATCATTGAGTTTGTAGATACTGCAGGGATTAGAAAACGTGGTAAAATACAAGGCTTAGAGCGTTATGCGCTAAATAGAACTGAATATGCCCTAGCTAATGCTCAAATTGCACTTTTAGTGCTTGATGCAGCTGAGGGTTTTAACGAGCTTGATGAGCGTATTGCAGGACTTGCTGCCAAGCATTGTCTAGGTGTGATTATCGTGCTTAATAAATGGGATAAAAGCGAGCTTGATTTTGATAGAACTTTAAAAGAATTAAAACTAGATCGTTTTAAATTTCTAGCTTATGCACCCGTTGTAAGCGTGTCAGCTTTAAGCGGAAAAAGAGTACATGTACTTTTAGATAAAATCTTAGAAGTTTTTGCCAATTTTACACAAAAAATTCCAACTGCAAAATTAAATGCCTTGGTAGAAGAAGCCACAAGAGCCCACCCACTACCGCATGATTATGGTAAATTAGTAAAAATTTATTATGCGGTTCAATATGACTTAGCGCCTCCAAAAATAGCTCTAATCATGAACAGACCAAAAGCTTTGCATTTTAGCTATAAGCGCTATTTGCAAAATCAAATTAGAAAACAATTTAATTTTGAAGGTGTTCCTTTGATTTTAGCTTCAAGAAAAAAAGGTAGCAAAGATGAGCAAGAAGGATAATCTCCTTTTTGTAGGCTTTATGGGTTGTGGTAAAACAACCATAGCAAGAGCTTATGCTAAAAAATACAATAAAATATTTTTAGATACGGATAGCTTAATCAAAGAAAAATTTAATCTTAAAATTGATGAAATTTTTAAAACATATGGTGAAAAAAAATTCCGTAAAGAAGAGAAAAAACTTGTTTCTTTTTTAACTTGTGTGCAAGATTGTTCTATTGCAAGTGGTGGTGGTTTCATAGAACAAAAAAAACTAAAAGACATTGGGACAATTATATATTTAAAAGCAAGCTTTGATTATCTTTTGCAAAGATTAAGCAAGGAAGAATTAGCCACTAGGCCTTTACTTATAAATATAAATAATGCCAAAATTCTTTTTAATCAAAGGGCAAAAAAATATGAAAAAAAAGCAGATATTATAATTAACATTGAAAACAAAAGTATTAAAGAACTTATCAAAGAGATTAAAAAAGAGGTAAAATGAGAGTTATTACAGGATTGCAACCAAGTGGAGATTTACATATAGGCAATTATTTTGGCTCAATCAAACAAATGCTAAATATGCAAGAAGAAAATCAAATGTATATGTTTATAGCAAATTACCATGCTATGACTTCAAGTTTTGATGGTGAAAAACTCAGACAAAATTCACTCAAAGCTGCAGCAGCTTTTTTGAGTTTAGGGATTGATCCGCAAAAAAGCGTGTTTTGGTTGCAAAGTGATGTAAAAGAAGTAATGGAACTTTATTGGATTCTTTCTCAATTTACCCCAATGGGACTTTTAGAAAGAGCGCATAGCTATAAAGATAAAATCGCCAAAGGTTTAAATGCCAACCATGGACTTTTTTCTTACCCTGTTTTAATGGCTGCAGATATTTTGCTTTTTAATGCTCAAGTAGTTCCTGTAGGCAAAGATCAAATTCAACACGTTGAAATAGCAAGAGACATAGCCTTAAAAGTAAATAATGAATGGGGTGAAATTTTCACTCTACCTCAAGCTAAGGTTAATGATGAAGTTGCGGTAGTACCTGGCACTGATGGAGCCAAAATGAGCAAATCTTATCAAAATACAATCGATATTTTTAATACACCAAAAGCTATTAAAAAACAAATTTCTTCCATTGTTACAGATAGTACAGCTTTAGAAGATCCAAAAGATTGGCAAAATTGCAATATATTTAAAATCGCAAAATTATTTTTAGACAAAACAGAGCAAGAAGCTTTAAAAAGCCGTTATGAAAAAGGTGGCGAAGGTTATGGACATTTCAAAATGTATTTAAATGAAATCATTAGCGAGTATTTTGCCTCAGCCAAGGACGAATATGAAAAATTATTAGCCAATCCTTCAAAAATTGAGGAAATTTTAGAATTTGGAGCAAGTAAAGCAAAAAAACAAGCCCAAGAAACAATGGAAAAAATTTATGCTAAAATAGGACTATAAAAGGAGTTAGAATGTTAGATTTAAAACTTTTACAAAATAATTTCGATGAAATTGCACAAAAATTAAAAGCTAAAAAAGTGGATGAAAATTTACTCAAAGAATTGAGTGATTTATTTATAAATTTAAAAAAAGAAAAAGCACTTTTAGAAGAATTTCAAGCTTTTCAAAACAAATTTAGCAAAGAACTTGCAACAGCACAAGATAAAGAAAGCTTAAAAGCACAACTAAGTCAAAATAAAGAAAAAATTAATACTCAATCAAAAATCGTTAATGAATTAGAAGAAAAACTGGAGCAAATTGCTCTAGCAGTACCAAATACCCCTGATGATTGTGTGCCTTTTGGGGAAGATGAGGATGAGAATGTAGAATTAAAAAAAGTTCTTACCCCACCTAGTTTTGATTTTGAAATTAAAGAACATCATGATTTAGGAGAAAAATTAAATTGGCTTGATTTTACAAGAGGAGTTAAAATCTCGCAAAGTCGCTTTTGTGTACTTAAAAATGAAGGAGCTTTACTAAGTAGAGCCTTAGTAAATTATATGATAGATTTTAATAGAAGTAGAGGTTTTGAGTTAGTTAATGTGCCATTTTTAGTAAATAGTGCGACCATGTATGGTACTGGACAACTTCCTAAATTTAAAGATGATATGTATAAGGTAGAAAATGATGATTTATACCTCATCTCAACTTCTGAAATTCCTGTAACCAATCTTTATTCTAATGAAATTTTAGCTCAAGAAGAATTACCTTTAAAAATGACTTGCTATAGCGCTTGTTTTAGACAAGAAGCAGGAAGTGCAGGTAGAGACACAAGAGGTATTATAAGACAACATCAATTTGAAAAAGTAGAACTTGTTAGTATATGCAAGCCTGATCAAAGCGAGCTAATGTTTGAAGAAATGCTAAATTGTGCTAGTGATTTGCTAAGCTCTTTAGGTCTAGCACACAGACATTTGATGCTTTGTACTGGAGATTTAGGTTTTTCAGCTGCAAAAACAGTGGATTTAGAAGTTTGGCTTCCATCTCAAAATAAATACCGTGAAATTAGCTCTGTATCTAATTGTAAAGATTTTCAAGCAAGACGTGCAAAAATTCGCTTTAAAAACGATAAAGGCAAAAACGAATTAGTGCATACACTTAATGGCTCTTCGCTAGCTGTTGGAAGAACCCTGGTAGCTATTATGGAAAACTATCAAGAAAAAGATGGAAATATAAGAATTCCTGATGTATTAAGAAAATACTTTTAAGAGAAAACATGGCCGAAGAAGTAACACTTAAAGAACAAGACAACCAAGAAAAAGCTTTCTCTGAGTTAGATGAAAATCCAGGAGTAGAAGAACAAGCTATCCCTCCTGGCATGATACCTCCTGAATTAGAGGAGGAAGAAAGTACCTTTCAAAGAGTGGAAGAAGAACCTCAAGCACCACAACCTGAAGAGAAAAAAAAGCTTTTTGATAAAAAATTTATTATTTTAATTTCTGCACTTGGAGCTCTTGCTCTAATATTGCTTGTAGTTTTAATTTTACTCATAGTTTTCAAAGAAGATAAACAAGCTATTTTAAATACTCAAGTCTTAGATGATAATACTAGCTCAAGCATCACTAAAGTAAAACAATCAGCATTAGATCTTGTAGTGCAAAAAGCAAATTTATTATATGAAAAAGGTGATGTAGAAAGCGCTTTAGAACTTTACAATAACATTAACATTTTTAATCAATCCCTATCTAGTTATAATCTTGGCGTAGCTCAAATGAAACAAAAAGATTATGCTAGCGCAATTGAAAATTTCAAGCAATCTTTGGAATTAGAAGAACACAAGGTGGCTGCTGCCATAAACACTGCTGTGTGCTATTTTAATCTTGGTAATAAAGAAAAATTTAATTACTATCTTGACTTAGCAAGAGTGCATTTACCACAAGATTCCAAATCATCTTTGTATGATTATTATCTAGGTTTAATTAATTATTATCAAGGATTTTACCCTGAAGCTTTGCAAATGTTTATGCGCTCAAACAACATCAATGGTTATCAAGGTGAATCTTATTATCTTGGAGCAAAAGTTTATGCTCTATTAAAATCAGAAAAAAACGCCATTGATTTTTTACAAAAACAAGAAGATTATGAAGCAAGTTTGCCCTTAGGCTTATTATATGCAAAATCAGGAGACTATCAAAAAGCTAAAGAATATCTTGAAAAAGCCTCAAAGATAGGAGAACATGAAGCTAGAAGTAAGGTTGCTTTAGCCTTAGTTGAATTAAAAACCGGTCAATTTGAAAGTGGTGCGCAAATTTTAAAAGCTCTTTACATCAAAGATAAAGATATAGGTTCAAAATACTATAATATCAAAACAAGATTAAAAAGAAATTTTTCAAATATTGATATTGCCCAACAAAATTTTGCCAAGAGATTGATTACTGGAAAACAACAAATATATGATTTACTGTTTTACTTTTCACCATATCGTGTTTTTGATGTTAAACAAAGCATGGAGCTTATCACAAAGGCTGATTTGGGAAATTTTATACAAGGATATGAGTACGAAAATGAATTACTTGTTAAAAGTAAGGCTTTGTCAGGGGTTAATATAGAATTATCTCATGCTATTAACTTAGCTTTTAATTTTCATCTAAGAGAAGCTAATCAAGAATTTAAAAACTTAAGTGAAATTTATCATGCTCATGATGTAATTCATTATAATCTTGCCCTAACTTACGCACAATTACAAGATTATAACAATGCTTACAAGCACTTTTCAACCGCATATCATTTAAATCCTAAAAATTATATTGCAGGAATTTTTGGCATATATTGTATGGATCTAGCAAAGAAAGATTATACAAAACTTGCTAATGAACTTTTAGAAAATCTCCAAGCAGATAATACCATTGATCAAAACAACAATATATATAAATATTTACTATATTTAGCTAAAAATGACTTTACTGCTACTATTCCTTACCTAGATAATCTTTCAAATACTAATAACACACCTTTGGAGTTAATATTTGCTATTATAGCTGCAAATGGCAATAATCTTGAAACCCTAAGAAACCAAAAAATAAAAGAATTAAAAGATTTATTAAGTGAGGATATTATTAGCAATATTTTATATTTTAACTCCAAAAATATGAATTTAAATATCAAAGAATACGCCAAACAAGCTCAAATGTATTTTTTAAATACCAAACTTGATTATAATTCTTTATTTGGAGGAGCTGGGATAGTTAAAGATAGCTATGTAACGCTTATGCAAATAACAGGCTTGCTTAATCATGTTAGAAATGATATTAAAAAAAGACTAGCCATGAGTAATAAAAATTCCATTGGATTAATCTTTGCTCTAGCTTATGTAGATATATTTGCAAAAGAATACCAAGAAGCATATACACTTTATAATATTTTAATAGATGATTACAAAATTAAAGATGCTCAAACTTTATTTTTAGCCGCAGTTGCAGCAATAGGTTCAAATAATCCAAACTCAGCCATTGCTTTACTTGAACTTGCAAGATTAGAAAACGAAGAAACCTTAGAAGCAAGACTTGCTTTAGGACTTTTATACCATGAAGTGCAAAACCTAGAACCTGCTATGTTTCAGTATGAAAAAGTAGGCAATAACTTCGAAAGCAAATTCTTTACTTTTGATATCAAAAACTAGTATTTTCGTTACGAAAATACTAGTTATATAAAATCATATAATTTACTTAACACTTATAAAATCAGGATTATAATTTAAAAAGAAGTGGCTCCGGATGTAGGATTCGAACCTACGACCAATCGGTTAACAGCCGACTACTCTACCGCTGAGCTAATCCGGAACATCAATAAACAAGAAATGGTATTATATAAGAAAAAAATACTCTTGTCAAGAGTTTTTCGTAAAAAATTATATTTTTTTATAAAATTTCACTCCAGCTAGATTTTTTACAATAATTTTTTGCTCCTTAAGTAGCTTTTCTAATATATCTTTGCTATATTGACTAAATTTATTTTCAACATCAAATTCACTTTGAGCTCTAAGTTGCAACATTTTTAAAAGCTCTTGAGTATTAAAATCAATTTTTTCACCTTTATAATAATGCTTAGCAAGCACAACAGGGGCGCTATTAATATACATACTTAATTCTTCTAATTTTTCCATAGATACACCTTTAACAGGATAAGCTGGAGGTCTATCAATAGTGCTAAAATCTACTCTTAATGGCTTTATTTTATCAAATACCTCATTTAAAGCTAACATTTCTTCTTTATTGTCATTTAAACCTTGTACAACTAAAACTTCCATAACAAGCTCACCTAGAAATTTTTCCCTAAAAGTAATCATTTTATCAATCATTGCTTCAAGTTTAATTTGTTTTAGAGCTTTATCTATTCTATAAAATGTTTTTTCTTTAGCACTATCAAGACTAAATTTAACTACATCAATATCCAATAAAGCATTGAATGCATTTGGATTTAACACACCACTACCATTACTTAAAATCAAAAGTTTTTTATCTTGTTTTATTTTATTTAACTCGCAAACTAATTCTTTTAAATAAGGATGCAGACTAGGTTCACCATTTGCAGTTAATGTAAGAAAATCAAATTTCACATCGCTAGCTAAAGATTGCTTTACCTGTTCTAAGATATCTTGAATTTTTGGATATACTAAAGATTTTTCCACAGGTTTTGCAGCTTGCAACTCACAATATACACAATCGAAATTGCACTGCTTTTGATTTGGACTTAAATCAATCCCTAAAGAAAGCCCAAATCTTCTCGAGCTTATGGGGCCAAAGGTAATTTTGTTCACTTTTTAGATTTCTCTTGAACTAGCTTGATAAAATATTTAGCATTTTCAACAGGAATATCAGGCAAAATACCATGTCCAAGGTTAAAAATATGTGCACTATCTTGCATAATATTCAAAATTTTATCCACTCCTACTTCAATCGCATTTTTATCATACAATCTACAAGGCTCCATATTACCCTGTAAAGTATACTTAGCGCCTAATTTTTCTTTTGCCAATTCTAAAGGCGTACTCCAATCTACACCAAAAACATCAAAATTTCCATTTATACCATCCAAAAATCCACTAACACCTTTAGGAAATAAAATCACGGGAATGTGTGGATATTTTTCTTTGATAAAATCAGCAATTTCAAGCATGTATTTAAAAGAAAATTCAAAAAACATCTCTTTTTCTAAAGCACTTGCCCAACTATCAAATATCTGTATAGCATTAGCTCCTGCTTTAATTTGTTCTTGAATATAATGCTTTAAAGCTAAAGTAAGTTTAGATAAAATTTGATGTAAAAATTCAGGATTTTGATAAACTAATTTTTTACATTTTGCATAATTTTTACTACCACCACCCTCTATCATATAAGTAACAATAGTCCAAGGACTTCCACAAAAACCAATCAAAGCTTTATCATGCGCAAGTTTTTCTCTAGTAAGCGCTAGTGCATCATAAACATAAGAAAGATTTTTAATACTTTTTTCAACATCTAATCTCTCCAAATCTTCCTTAGTTTTAATGGGATTTGAAAATACCGGCCCTTCGCCTTTTTCAAATTTTAAATCCATACCCATTTCTAAAGGCACTACTAAAATATCTGAAAAAATAATAGCTGCATCAACGCCCAAAATATCCACAGGTTGCAAAGTAACTTCACTTGCTTTTTTATAGTCCTTGCAAAGTGATAAAAAATCCCCAGCACTTGCTCTAACTTCCATGTACTCAGGTAGATATCTTCCTGCTTGACGCATCATCCAAACCGGAGTATAAGGAATTGATTTTTTAAAACACGCATCAATAAAAATCATTTTTATTCCTTATTAATGATCACTTTTATGCAAGAAATAAAGTCCCACACAAAGAGCCAAAATAGAACCTGCTAAATAAGTCATATCCAAAACTGTATTAAGTTGCATTTGTAAAATTCTTTGAAAAAAATTTACAACTAAAACCATTATGATCACTTTTGCAAGCTTATCTTTTAGCTGATCTAAACTATGCACTTCTAAAACTTTTGACTGCTTTGTTTGTTTAAAATCCTCTATTTCGCTAATAAAAAGCTCATAAATTCCAAAAGAAAAAATAAATAAAACCAAAGCCATCAAATATAAATCCACAGCTCCTATAATCAAACCAACAATATCTTCATGCAAATCTACCGTAGAATTTGGCAACATAAAGTATTCAAATACATATTTTAAAACTTTAATCACATCATAACTTGCGATAAAAAATAAAACAAAAGCCCCTATTAAACCAAAAATCACAGGTAAAATAGTAACCAAACGACTTTTAACTAATAAATTCTCAAAAAATCTTTCTAGCATTTTTCTCCTTTTTAAACCAATTCTAGCCATTTTTGCGCAATACGCACTGCATTTGTAGCAGCTCCTACACGAATTTGATCAGCCACGCACCATAAATGTAAAATGTTTTTGTGATTAATATCACGTCTAATTCTTCCTACATAAGTTTCGTTAGTGTCACTTGTAAAAAGTGGCATAGGATATTTTTTATTTTCTACATCATCAATCACAACAACACTTGGTGCTTTAGAAAGTATCTCTCTAACTTTAGCAACATCAACATCTTTTTCAAAATGCATAGTAATAGCTTCACTATGGCTTCTAAGCACAGGAACTCTTACGCAAGTTGCTGAAATTTCAAGTTTTTTATGCAATATTTTTTGCGTTTCATTTACCATTTTTAATTCTTCTTTGGTGTAGCCATTGTCGCTAAAAACATCAATTTGAGGAATCAAATTTAAAGCCAAAGTATATGGAAAAGTTTTTGCTTCAAATTTATCTAGTTTAAAAGCAAAAAAACTTTGCATTCCTTGAACTAGTTCTTCCATACCTTCTTTACCTGCGCCACTTGCTGCTTGATAAGTACTTACATCTACTCTTTTTAGATTAAATGCATCATCAAGTGGTTTTAAAACATGTACCATTTGTATGGTAGAGCAATTTGGATTAGCAATAACCCCTGTTTTTTCCCAATCTTTAATATCTTCACTATTGCACTCAGGAACCACCAAAGGAACATTCTCATCCATTCTAAAATGGCTCGTATTATCAATCACCACAGCACCACATTCTACTGCGTATTTTGCATACTCAGCACTTATATTTCCTCCAGCACTAAAAAAAGCAATATCTACAGGATTTTCTTTAAAAACACTTGGAGTTAATTCTTTTACTTTATAGCTTTTACCTCTAAATTCTACTTCACTACCTGCACTTTTTACACTTGCTAATGGCAAAATACTTTCAACTGGAAAATCAAGCTCATCTAAGACATTTAAAAGTTCTTCACCAACTGCTCCTGTTGCACCTACAATAGCTATTTTTTTCATTGTCCGTCCTTTTTAAGTAATATTGTATTTTTTCATTTTTTCGCTAAAAATTTTCTCACTCATCCCTATAAGCTTAGCTGCTTCTGTAATATCTTGCGAATTTTTTAAAGCTTCTAAAATCAATTCTTTTTCAAGATTTTTAATATCTTTACTTTTTCTACTTTCTAAAAATAAATCTTGAGCACTAATCTTATCATTTTCACTTAAAATACAAGCTCTTTGTATAATAGAAATCAATTCTCTAATATTACCTGGAAAATCATAAGCTAATAAAGCATCTTGTGCTTCTTGGCTTAAAGTTTTCTCATTAAAATCATATTCTTTACACGTATCAAGTAATACCTTTTGCGCAATTTGCAAAATTTCTTCTTGACGCTCTCTTAGCGGTGGTATATTAATAGGAATAGTATTAAGTCTATAATATAAATCTTGTCTAAATTCATTATCTGCAATCTTTTTTTCTATATGAGCATTAGTTGCACTGATAATTCTTACATCAATCTTTATACTTTTAGTACTCCCTAATCTTGTAATTTCTTTTTCTTGTAAAGCTCTTAATAATTTTGCTTGAATTTCATAAGGCATTTCACCTATTTCATCTAAAAACAAAGTGCCTTCATTAGCGAGCTCAAACAACCCTATTTTAGTAGTATTAGCATCAGTAAACGCACCTTTTTCAAAACCAAAAAGCTCACTTTCTATCAAATTTGATGGAATTGCTGCCATATTAATAGCCACAAAAGGTTTTTGTGCTCTTTTTGAATTTTTATGCACAAAATTTGCAAAAACTTCTTTACCTACCCCACTTTCTCCAAAAAAAAGCACACTTGCATCTGTCTTAGCAGCTTTTAAAGCCAAATTTAGACAATTTTCCAAAGCCTTAGAAGTACCATAAAAATCTTGATTTTCTTCTTTTTTAGTAGTCTTTTTATTTGTTTTTTTAGAAGTCTTTTCTTGAATTATTTTTGCGCGTTTTATTGCGGTAACTAAAGTATTAATATCAAATGGTTTTACTAGAAAATCTTTTACTCCAAGCCTTACTGCCTCTATAGCGCGATTTAGCGTTGCATTACCTGTGATAATGATAAAATCATATTTATTCTCACAAGCTTGTACAAATTCAATACCATCCATACCCGGCATATTAATATCTGTAATAATTAAATCAACATCATCATTTAATTTTTTTAGCGCTTCAGTTGCTGATTTATAGGATTTTATAGTAAATTCTTCATACTCACCCAAAGCTATTTCGAGTGATTTTCTCATATTTATATCATCTTCAACTATAACTAAATTCATCTCAAACCTTAAGCTAAAATACCTTTTTTAGGACCACTTTTACCATGACATTCTTTATATTTTTTGCCACTACCACAAGGACAAGGTGAATTTCTAGGTACTTTAGTAATTTGTGCTTCACCGTTTTCATTAACACCACTTTCTGTAGTATTTGATAAAAACTGCTCATTTTGTTCATGGCTTTTTTCTTCAAAATTTTGTGCTTCTTTTTGAGTAAAAACTACATTAAATAACAATTTTAAACTATCAAATTTAATACGCTCAACAAGCTCCATGAAAAGATTATAACTTTCTTTTTTATACTCCACTAAAGGATCTTTTTGGTTATAACTTCTTAAACCTATACCAGTTTTTAAAATATCCATTTGGTATAAATGCTCTCTCCATAGATTATCTAAAATTTGAAGATATAAAATTCTTTCAATTCTTCTAGCTTCCTTATCTTCAATAATACTCATTTTGTCTTTATAAGCTTTTTCTAAAATTTCACTTAATTTGTTTTCTACTTCAATCACACCTAAATCTTTAAAATCAGCTTCGTTTAGCTCAAGGTTACACTCATAACTTACTTTTTGCTTTAAGCTTTCAAAATGCTTAACATCATCTTCAAGCTCTGCATTTAGATAAATTTGACTTACCAAATGATTGCTATATTCAACAATATTTTTTAAAATTTTATCTTGCAAATCAAATTCTTCATCTAGTAATTCATTTCTATAATTATAGATAGTCTTTCTTTGCTCATTAGCCACATCATCATATTCAAGCAAATGTTTTCTACTTTCAAAATGTAAACTTTCAACTTTTTTTTGAGCATTTTCTACAGCTCTTGTAACAATGCGACTTTCTATATGCTCACCCTCTTCTATACCCAATCTTTCCATGATATTTTTAATGCGATCACCGCCAAAAATTCTCAAAAGATTATCCTCTAAACTTAAATAAAATCTACTTACACCAGGATCACCTTGACGCCCTGCACGACCACGAAGTTGATTATCTATTCTTCTACTTTCATGGCGCTCAGTTCCTATAATATAAAGCCCTCCTAAAGCTCTTATTTCATCATCTATTTTTATATCAACGCCACGACCTGCCATATTAGTAGCTATGGTTACTGCACCTTTTTTACCCGCATCTTGGATAATCAAAGCTTCTTGCTCGTGATTTTTAGCATTAAGCACATGATGAGGAATGCGTTCTTTTACAAGCATATTATGAAATACTTCACTTCTTTCAATACTTGCAGTTCCCACTAAAACTGGCTGACCCTTTGCATTTGCTTTTTTTATCTCTTCAATAACTGCTTTAAATTTTTCTTCTTGAGTTTTATAAATCAAATCATCTTTATCTATTCTTGCAACCGGTATATTTGTAGGTATAGAAACTACATCTAAATTATATATTTGAGAAAATTCTGTTGCCTCAGTTTGTGCAGTACCTGTCATGCCTGCTAACTTTTTATACATTCTAAAATAATTTTGGAAAGTAATATCTGCTAAAGTTTGACTTTCTTCCTGAATTTTTACCCCTTCTTTAGCCTCTAATGCTTGGTGTAAACCATCACTAAAGCGTCTTCCTTCACTTAGCCTTCCTGTAAATTCATCAACAATTACAACTTCTTTATCTCTTAATACATAATGTACATCTTTTTCGAATAAATTATGTGCTTTTAAAGCCTGATCAAGCTGATGAGCTAATATTGCATTATCTAAACTATATAAATTTTCTACTCCAAATAATTTTTCTGCCTTAGAAATTCCAGCCTCTGTAATCATAATAGTTCTATTTTTCTCATCAACAACAAAATCACCACTTGGTAATTCTTGAGGAGTAGCAGCTGCTTGGCCTTTTTGCATTTGTTTTGCTACTTCATTTGCTTTAATATAACCATCTAAAGTTCTATTTGTAGGCCCACTTATAATAAGTGGAGTTCTTGCTTCATCTATTAAAATACTATCTACTTCATCAACTATAACAAAATTATGTTCTCTTTGCACTTTTTCAAGTTTTGAAAATTTCATATTATCACGCAAATAATCAAAGCCAAATTCATTATTTGTACCATAAGTTATATCACACTCATAAGCTTTTTTATGTGCTTCATCGCTATTTTGCTCTGAAAGTATCACCCCCACACTAAAACCTAAAAAATTATAAATGGCACTCATTTGCTCTGCATCTCTTTTGGCTAAATAATCATTTACAGTAACCACATGCACGCCCTTACCGCTCATAGCATTTAATACAACAGGCAAAGTCGCAACCAAGGTTTTACCTTCCCCAGTTTTCATTTCAGCGATTTTTCCCTCATGCAAAACCATGCCACCGATTAATTGCACATCAAAATGACGCATATTAAGCGTCCTTTTTCCTACTTCTCTAACTATTGCAAAAACATCATTTAGTATTTGGTCTAAAGTTTTTTCTTCTTTTTGAATTTGTGTTTTAAAATCTATAAAATTTTGTTTTAATTCATCATCGCTTAAATTTTGGTATTTTGACTCTAAAGCATTAATTTGTGCAACTCTCTTTAAATATTTTTTTACTTCTCGATCATTTTTTGTGCCAAATATTGCTTTAAATACACTAGAAAACATTTTTTTACCTTTAATTACAAAAATATATGCTAAATTATACCTTGATTTTAATTAGAACTATATAAAATTTTATTTGCATAAATTTTATATAATTTGTAAAATTTTTAAAGGATAATTATGAAATATTTTGTATTTTTAATGATATTTGCTTGTAATATTTTTGCTTTTGATATAAATTTTAAAAATTTTAGCAGTGATTTTGAACAAAAAGTACAAAGTAATAATTCTTCGCTAAATTACAAAGGAAATTTTATCATCACTCAAAATAAAGCCTTTTGGAATTATACTAAGCCGAATAAAAAGCAAATTTATATCAACAACAAAGAAGTTGTTATCATAGAACCTGAATTAGAACAAGCCATTTATACTCAATTACAAAATTTACCAAATCTTCAAGCAATTTTTAAAAATGCAAAATCAATATCTCACGAAAGCTATGAAGCAAAATACGAAAATATCATATATAATATCAAACTAGAAAACGGTAGCCTTAACAGTATTTCTTATAAAGATGAATTAGGAAATTTAGTCAGTCTTTATTTTTACAACCAAAAATTTGATCAAAATATCAACGATAATATTTTTATACCAAAAATTCCAAGCCATTTTGATATAATCCATTAATCAAAATGGTATCTCTTTAAACAAATCTTGTTCTTTGCTTGGTGCTAACATTTGCATTTGAGCATTTTCCATAGTTTTTAAAATCATATCCATAGCTTCTTTGCTTGTATTAACATCTTGATTAAAACTTATATTACTATCTTTAATACTGTTTGTTTGAGTAGCATTTATGTCTTTTGGCTGGGTATTATTTTGATCTGAAGTTTTAGCAACTTTAAGAATATTTTGAATTTCTTCTTGCTTAGCAGTTTCTTTTAAACCTTCTTCATTTTTTTCTAAATCTTTTACAAAACGCTTCAGTTCTTCTATATCAAATTGAGCCACTGAGTTAATTTTTAAAATATAAATGTTTTTTATTTGGGTTTTGTATTTTTTATTGCTAAATTTAAGCAAAGTTTCTTTGAAGTTGTTTTTGCCCACTTCTGTAAACAAATCTTCATAAAAATAACTAGATACAATAGTATTTAATGCGTCTGTAATTTTCTTTTGTTCTAAATTTTCTCCCTCAAATTCTAAAGTCATTTCAATCTTTTTTAAAGTATTATTTCCAGCTTTTGAATACAAATCCGTTCTAAAATCTTCTATACTCAAAGAATTAGCATAAATACTACAAAAAGAAAAAAATAAAATTACTACCCATCTCATAATCACTCCCTATCTTCTTCTAAATTTATAAACTTTTCTTGCAGATAAAATCGCTTTACCTCTTTATCAAATTTTAAAATTTTTAAAAAATAATCCTCAAAAGGCATTTTATAATTATATATTATTTTTAAATTACTTGGATTAATGGCTCTTGATAAACATACATATAATTGTCCTTTTTCAAAAATTCCATCAATATCACATATTAATTTATCTATACTCATGCCTTGAGATTTATGGATTGTTATAGCATAAGCTAATTTTATAGGAAACTGAACAAATTTAGCTTTTATCTTAACTTCTAGTTTTTCATCTTTATCTAACTCATACTCTTCTAAGGTATATTCATATGGTTTTAATTTCAATCTTTCACCATTATTTTTTTCTATCAGAATATATTCTTGCTCTTTATCTTTTATAAAATCTAAAACAACACCTTGCTCCCCATTGTAATAATTTTCTTCTTTATTATTCACACAAAAAATAATCTTAGCACCTATTTTTAATTTTAACTCACTCAAAGAATTAAGTCCATTAATCCACTGCTCGTAAGTTTTATCATCTAAAGTACAATCTAGTTTTTCAGCTTTTGCTTTAAATATACTTTCTTTACCTTGTAAAAGATTTAATTTTTCAGTATTAATACGATTAGTCTTTTTATTGGTAGCGCATAATAAAGTATACTCATCCATATACTCAAGTAATTTTTTTGAACTAATTAACATTTTTTTAAAGAAATTCAATATTTCTTTATTTGCTTCACCCATTCTAAGAAAAAACAAATATTCGTAAAATTGTTTATCTAAAGTTCTTTTTGTAATACTAAGTTTTAAATTAATAAATTTAAGATCATTCCAAGCTTGCGAAGAAAAAGCATATAAAGTATTTTGAAATAAAGTACTTTGAATTTGATTTTCTTTATGCTTAACCACGGGTGGAAGTTGAAAAAAATCTCCAACTAATAAAATTTTACCATTAAAACCACTTCTTGATAATCTATAATAAATCATTTCCATCAACGAAGCACTTACCATAGAGATTTCATCAATAACCAATAAATCACATTGTTTTAAAATTCTCTTTAATTTTTCTAGTTTATCTTTTTGCTTTCTATCTTCATAATATAACTCATCATAATTTTGACATCTTTTAAAAGCAAAAAAACTATGTAAAGTAACCCCACCTATATTAAAAGCACTAAGAGCGGTAGAACCCAATACAATAACAATTTTTCCTTGAACTCTATAAGATTTTATAAGCTCCATAGTTAAAAAAGACTTACCAACACCTGCACCACCACTTAAAAATACATTATTATTTTTTAAAAAAAATCTTAATTTATCTACAACTAAGTTCAAGCTACTCTTTCATGCAAGATATTATCAACATCATTGGCCTATGCCATTCTTTTTTAAATTCATTTTTGAATTCAGGAAAAAGATTAATAATTTTATTAGAAGGCTTTGGCTCAATAATATTGGTTATTTTAAAATTATTTTGTAATAAGGGAGAAATATAACTTGTTAAGGTACGGTGGTATTTAATCACACCCTCACCTAAAAAATTATATTTATTTTTATTTTCATAAAAATAATTTTTAATAGGAAAATATTGAATATCCCCATTATTATCATATATAAAATCTTGAGAAATATTTGCGGTAAAAACAGGATGCTCAACACTAAAAACCAAACTACCATTTTTATTAAGAAGATTTGAAATATTAAAAATTAATTTTTCATAATCCTTTATATAATGAAAAACTAAAGAACTAATAACTATATCAAATTTCATATTTTGTAAGTCAGTGATTTTATCTATTTCTTCACAAGAACCTCTATAAAAGGATATTTTATTTTTATATTTACTTGTTTTAGTCTTAGCTTTATCTAACATTTTTAAAGATAAATCAATAGCAAAAACTTTTTTAGCCCCATTTTCTAAAGCATAAATACTATGCCATCCATATCCACAACCTAAGTCTAATATAACTTTATCTTTTAAACTTGGTAAACATGTTTTAAAATCTTCCCATTCACCAGCACCATCCAATCCTACTTTAGATCTTAGCATTAAGGCATATTTATCAAAAAAAATATTATCATCATACTTATTATCTAACATCATACATCCTTATAATAGTTTTATTATATCAAAACTTTTCATTTTAATCTCATCAAAACCCCAAACCTTCTAATTTTTAATAAATACCCTATCCAATCTAATCAATACAAATTAATTAAAAATTTTCACAATATAACTAAATAGCATATAAAACTAAAATTTATAAACTAATAAAAAAATAAATAATTAAAAACTAGAAATTAAAAATTCACCTACAGTCAATAACCAAGCTGACTAAACCACTAAATAAAAACAATAAAAAATCAAATAATATCACCAA
>NZ_JAKMTB010000006.1 GCF_025772985.1 Campylobacter sp. CNRCH_2014_0184h
GATTGTAGATGTGGGAAAGTTATTTTAGGGAAATAACAGAAGGAATGTAGAATAATATAGAATAGAAGATGTAAGAGGATAAAAAACTCCAAAAATTTTAGTAAGGCTTTTAATTTTTGCATAAAACATATTTAACTATAAAGTTAAAACGCTTGTTTTGCCAAAATAATATATGATTTTAACCAAATAATTCCATAGCGTCTTTGTATGCACTGACCAACGAAGCTAAAGTAACAAAACCACCGATAATTAAAAAAATCATTTCGATTTTTTTCTTTTATTCTCTTTTATTTTTTCCTTTTTATCTTCCTCTTGATTTTGTTCAATATGCAAAATATCAACAAGATTTTCTATCTGGATTTTAAGCTCTTGATGTTGTTCTAAAATATCGTAATATTGAAATATAATTTTCCATATTGCATGTTTTTGTTGGTAGTTATAGTGCACTGGATTACTAAAAAAATACTTTAGATTAAAAACATAAAAATCTTTTTTAATATCAATAACATCATGATAATTTTCTTCATCTATAATACTTGAAGTTAAATTCAAATAATACTCCATTTTCTCACGATAAGCCAAAGAAAGCGCAAACATAGTCATTGTATCATTAAATTTACTTTCACAATTATTAAATCTAGCCTGAAATAAAAAGCCTTTTTCTGAAAACACAACTTTAATATCTGGATTATCATAACAATTTGATTTATCTATTTTTAATGTAGAACTACCTCTTAATAGTTGCGATATTTTACCATCATTCATATTTTCATCGGTATATACAACTATATGATCTATCACACCTTTTTTAAATTGACAATACTCTTGACTTACCGAGACTCCATCTTTTATACATATAATACATATATCAAAAATTTTATATATTAATATTGTATCTTTGGCATACTTTTGATCTTCTATATTGGTGTAAATTTCTAAATTTTGAGCCAAAAAGGTATGAAAAAAATCTTTTGTTCTTGTATCTTCTTTAAATTTATCCTTGCAAAAATTTTCAATAATTTTAACTTGATATATATTTGCAATAGTATCTTCCTAATTTTGTAGTATTATAAATTTAATTTATTGTTATAAATATGATTAAGATGAATCGCTAAACCTAAATACTTAAAAGAATTTTAAATTAGTGGTGCGGATGAAAGGACTTGAACCTTCACGCATTGCTGCACCAGATCCTAAGCCTAATGCGTTTTGTTATCATTTTTTATCAAAGTATTGAAAAATAGGTGTTTTATTGTTTAAGTTTATCTTAAAAATAGTATTATTTTATACCATTTTGAGAAAAAAACCGCTACCAAAACCGCTACCACTAAAATCCATTTGAGATACTATTTTTAGTATATTTTTAATTTTATATTATGTAAAAAATAATAAAATTTTCTGCGTAAATTAAAAGCAAAAAAGGAATATCTTGAAAAATCTAGTAAAAATAAAAGAATATAAGGGTATATATTTTATAGACAAAGATAAGAAATTAGAGGATATAAAAGAAATTAGCTTAGTAGAATTACAAAGAAGATTAACTATACCATACGAATTAGCTATAAGATATTATGAAGGAAAAAAATCAAGCTATGAGATATTTCCTATTTTAAATAACACCCAGACCCTTAAAAAGAATTGTGAGTTAATTGCCTTGCAAAGAATTAATGGAAAATTTGCAAAGAAATTTAAAGTTAAAGAACCTAAACTAAATGAAGTGTTTGAAGAATGGATTAGTATGCGAAAAAATACTATTTCTAAAAAACATTACGAGGTAACCATATTTTCATATAATGCACATATAAAAGATGTTATAGGAAACATCAAAATAAAACAAGTCAAATTAAAAGATATGCAAAATATTGTCAATAAAATGATTGATCAAGGCAAATCTCCAAGAACAACAAAAACAATAAAAGATATACTTTCTCCAGTATTTGAATTTGCTATTAAAAATGATTATATAGAAAAAAATATAGCAAGAGAAATAGAGATACAAAAATTTGATAACAAAAGATATTTTACTATTGATGATGAGGATAGAAATGCTCTTTATAAAGCTATTATAAATTATGAAAATTTAATGATAAGAGCTATGTTTATATTTCTTTTACATGGAAGAAGAAAAAGTGAAGTTCTTACATTAAAATGGGACAATATTGACTTTGCTAATAAAATTTATTTTTTACCTTCAAGCCAAAACAAATCAAGGAAAAACTTACAATTTCCATTAAGTTCTTTACAAATAGAAGCTTTAAAAAGCATTGGAGTAAAAAATAAAGGATATATTTTTATTAAAGAAGATGGAAACCCCTATAAAGATATAAGATGGCATTGGGATAAAATAAATCAAAAATTAAAAACTCCTATTAGATTACATGACTTAAGACATTTAATAGGATATATAGGTATTAATATGGGTATATCTTTAGAAGCTATTGGAGAAGCATTAGGACATTCAAGCATAGGAGTTACAAAAAGATATGCAAATATTAAAAATGAAACTATTAATAATACTCTAAATGCTATTTTTAGTAATTTTAAAACTGAAAAACACTAATTTACAATGGTTTTTTAGGTTTTTCGGTTTTTTAGTTAAGTGTGATTAAAATTTTAAACTATTTTTAGAGCTATTAAGTTTTAAATATTCATCAAGATCATCTTTTTTAAAAACAAGTTTTTTACCAATTTTACAAAAAGGAACTTTTCCTAAATTACAATCCTTGTAAAGTTTTGAAGTGCTTATTTTTAAATAATTTGAAGCCTGTTGTACATTTAAATTTTCATCAGTTTTATTCTTGATTAATTCATTTTCTTTTAAAATCTTTTTAAAAATATCTTCAAGATCACTAGCTTTGCAAATTACTATATTATCCATATCCATTATTTTTCCTCATTTTTATTTTTTCTAAGATAGTAATAAATAGAATTATTGTCACAAGGTTCTTGTTTCATACACCATTTTCCATTAGGATTTTTAGCATGCTTTTGTAATAGAATTCTAATTCTATTTTTTCCAAAACGGGTTCTTCTATCTCTATAAACAATATCTATTAGTTCATTTTGTTTTATAGTTCCTATTTTTAAAATTTCAAAAACCAAATCAATAAATTTACTTTCAAATTCACTCAATATCATCTCTTCGACTTCTGTTGTTCCAATAATTTTTAATCCATCAAAGAGAAAAGCTTTGTCTTTTAATGATTCATATCTGCTTGATTTCTTTGGTACCAATAAAATAGATTTTTTTTCTAAATTTGAAAAACATTGAAAAGTATAATCAGCATAATCTACTATTTGTTGAGAATCGCCAAAAATTCCCTTTTTGTTTGTATGATGTATAAATAAAAATGTAGCTCCTCTGCTTCTAAGTTTTTGTTCTATTTTATATAGAACATTTAAATTTAGCAAATTACCTATTTTTGGATAAATAGAGTTAAAAGAATCGACTATAAAAATATTATTCAAGTTAGTTTTTGAAAAACTTTCTAGATAATCCTTATAGATTTGATATTTATTGTCACATCCAACTATATTTAAGCATTCGAATTTTTCTTTAAAATTATTCTTTAATTCATCAATACCATAATTTTTTAAATTTAAAAGATCCATGTCCGCATTGATATATGAAATTTTAATATTATGATCTTTTAATATATTTTTTATTAAATAAATGGCTATTAGTGTTTTTCCAGAACCACTAGAGCCATATAGAACACCCAAAGAACGCTTGGGTATTAAATTTTTGATAAACCATTCCTGAGGATTTAAAGTTTGAAAATCTATTGATTTTACAATATATTTTTCAAATTCCATTTTTATCCTTATATTTTTTTTTGATATTATACATTATTTTTTAATTTTTATGTTATAATTTTGTAATATTTAAAAGGAGTGCTGATGTTTGGAGAAAATCTAAAATCTCTTAGAAAAGAAAATAATATTACGCAAAAAGACTTAGCTGAAATTTTAAATGTACAACAATCAACCATTAGTCTTTGGGAAACAAATGCCTCAAAACCTAGTATAGATATTATTGAAATATTGTGTAAGAAATTTGGATTTAGTTCAGATGAATTAATATTTGGAGCGCAAGATTATAAAGAAAATGAATGCAAAAAACATATCAATAGATTGTGTTTGGAGCTAGGCTATGAAGAATCTATGCAAGAAATTTTAAAAAATTTAAGAATTAAAAAAATAACTTCTCTTGTTAGGACAGTAAAAGGAAAAACTTTTATTCAGAAATTTTCAGAAGCTTGGAATGGAAATGGAGAAAGAATGTTAGTTCTTCTATATTATTTTATTTTGTATATTAATAAAATAGAAAACACTCCAAAAAATAAACAAGATTTTATAGACATAATATCAGATTTTACCTTGCCTAAAAAAATAGAAATAAAGCATTTATTAGCACTTAAAAAAGATGATATGGATAGACTTGTGTCTTGGGTATTGAGTAATTTAGATGATTTAGAAATTCAAATTTTATTTAATGATTTAAAGGAAAAAGTGTTAAAAATTATTGAAGAAGAGTTGAATATCATCAATAGAAATTTGGTTAAAATATAATATATAAGATATTATAAAATTTGCAGTAGTAGTAAAAATTGATACTTATAGTTTCTATTAATTTATATTTTGTATAACAAAGAATATACATGTTAATATAATTGAGTGCTTATTGAGCTTACTATTTTATTATCTATATTAATTAAATAAATTAAAATATAAAATAATTTTTGAATTATCTGGCGATTATTGTTTGGTTATTATTTAGTGTTTATGATAAATAATATAGAATGAGTAATCTACTAAAATGAAATTTTGCATTTC
Organism: Campylobacter sp. CNRCH_2014_0184h; assembly: GCF_025772985.1. NCBI lineage: Bacteria > Pseudomonadati > Campylobacterota > Epsilonproteobacteria > Campylobacterales > Campylobacteraceae > Campylobacter > Campylobacter sp. CNRCH_2014_0184h. The sequence continues at coordinate 4,837 of NZ_JAKMTB010000006.1, forward strand.
TTTTTTATATCTTTTGGATACAATATCAGAAAATAAGGAGGGTTAAAAGGTTAAATGTGAATAATATACCGGAAAAAATTAAAAGAGTAAATATTAAAGATGGGAAGCTTTTATATCATCTAACACCATTAGAAAATTTAGAAAGTATGATTAGAAATGGTTTAAAACCAAGAAGTAACCTTGATAAAGAAAAATTTATAGATACAGCAAATTCTGATATTATTAACAAAAGAAGTAAAATGAAACTTACTGATTATGTTCCTTTTCTTTTATATCCAATGGACCCTATGATGGAAGTGTAAGAAAAGCTTATCCCGATAAAGACTTTGCATATATTTGTGTTAGTAGAGAAGCCATATAAGAGTTTTAGTATTTCATTTTTGCTTATAAATAAAATACCTATATTAATAAAATTATACCAAAATTCACAATAAAAATCAAGTTTTTTAATGCTTTTAAATGCCTATTTTATAGTATTTTGCAAGGGTTTTTATATTTTACATTTTTGTCCTTTATAAAGTTTATTTCAAGTGCTTTTTAAGCGTATTTTTACACATAAAAGTCCTTTATATATCTCCTAAATGTCCTTTATAAAGTCCATTTTTTCTTTTTTTGTTATTTTTTGCTTAAAATATATCAAAAAAGTGCTTTATTTCGCCCCTAAAGGTGCTTTATATATCCCACAAAAGTCCTTTATAAAGTCTTTTTTATAAGCATTAAATATTGATATATTAGTATTTATTCTGTTTTATAATTTAATTTGTTAATTTTAACTTTAAAATTAATATTGGTAAGTTAAATCCTGATTTTTACTTGACAATTGTTAAAACATTTATAAAAAATTGTGTATAACAAATAACATAATTTACTTGTTGTGAGTTAGTGCTATTTTATAGCAAGAAAGGGGTAAGGCAAATGTCAAACATAAATGCTTTTTTATTTGGCTTTACAAATATGTTTAATGCAGATATTCTTAATGCTATATCATTAAAAGATAGAAAGACAATGGTGGATAATTTTTACAAAAAGTCAGAAGAATTAAGAAAAGGTAGCAATGAACAATATAAAACCGAAATCAAAAAAATCACAAAACAAAAATAATATTACTCTTAATCAGCAAAATAATACTTTCATTAATGTTAATTCTTCTTTTGATTGTTTGCCTAGACTATCAAAAGAAATGCAAGAAAAATGTATTGCTTTAATGGAAAAACAAACAGATCATATTATAGATATTGAAAGAAAACTAATTAATGAAGATAGTAAAAATCAAGAAGTTATGAGAAATCTAGCTCCAGAGCAAATTAAATATGTAAAAAAAGGACAGATATTTGCTTTTATAATAATTTTAATAGGATTTATATTTGGTTTTGCCCTCGCGTATCTTAAATATCCTTGGTTAAGTTTTGTAGGATTTGTTACTTCAATTGGAGTTGTAGCTTCTCAGTTTTTATGGCAAAAGCAAGAAAAAAATAATAACAAATAAAAAGTAGTTAATATTAATAGTTTTGCAATTTTATAGTATATACTCTTTATATAGTTTATTGGTTCTTTTATAAAATATTTTAAAAATAAATTTCTCAACTATACATTAAATTATTTATATCATAATAGTTAGATATTGAAGGGTTTGAAAAATATATGATGGAAGAATTAGGCTATTTAAAAATACTCCATAGTAAAACTTTTTAAAATACCAAAGGAGTAATCATAGAAAATCGTTTCGAAATAAAAAGAGAAGTGGATAATGCCTTTGATAAAGTTTTTAATGGTAATGACAGAATCAATGAAGGTTACACTGATAATCATTACAATAAGGTTACGCTTGATTATTTTGTTGGGTTGTTTGATCAAGATAAAAAATCACTAGAAAGACAAGAGAAAATTTTGAAAAAAATAGAAGAAGAAGATTTTAGTGATATTGAAAAAAACATTGAGAGCATTTTAAATGGCTGATAATATTAGTAAAATTAAAGAAGTGGCGAATACTGAATATAACAAAAAGCTATTGCTGGTATGATGCTTGAATTTCATAATGTTTGTGCAAAAAAAAGGGTGTATCGATTCCTAGTGATTATAGGCAGCAATGTATACAAGTATTTAGAAACTCATAAACAAAGACTTTTGGATATTGATTATTATAAAATTATTTCTTGGTACGCTGTAATTGTTGCTAAAAAAAATGCTTAATTTTTACAAAGCAAAAGAAATTAAAAATAATAGTTGGTTTAAGGTTATTGATTTTGCTGTTTGGAGAATGCTTGAAGAATTAGAAGATAGTGAAAAACGAACAATAGATAAAGCTTATAAAAATAAAATTATTGCAATGACTGCTTGTGAATTAACAAATCAAGGGGAGTTTGATATAGGAAAAAAATGGATTATATATACTAATGCTTATAGCTAGAATAGTTCAACCTATCAACTCATAATCTAATCAAAATTGTAAAAAACTAAAAAAATATTCTAAAATTCGTAAATTTATATAAATTCAATAAACTTGTACAAAATTAATCTATCGAAAACTTTCTTGATAAAAGCTACTAATTCTATTTGAATAATAAGAAAAAAATAATTGCATAGATAGATTATATAAAAAACAATAAAGGATAGATTAATTTTTATGCAAGCTGTATAATTTTTTTATATTCATCTTCAAAAATGGCTTTTCTTGTGCATTGATTAGACTTTTTCAAGAAACATTCGAAAAGATTGATAAAAAAATTATCACGAAAAAATATTGCATATTTATTATACTTTTCTGCTTCTTGTTTTTCTTTTTCACCTCTTTCGTCTATTTTTTCACATGTTATTTTCGGAAGTCCCAATCCTTCTTGAATAAATCCATCTTTAATTTGAGAATCCTCAAGATACTCATCAATAATTTTCAGAATTTTTGATGATAACGAAGTGGCTTCGTGACTGTTAATAAATTGCCAAAGTAAATCTCCTATAATATATTTCAAATATAAAATCTTATCATCTGGTTGTGTTTTGGTGGCATAGTTAATTACCTCTTCAATCCATTTTTTCATTTCATCTGTATTCAATATAGGCTGATTTGTTATTGGATTTAAAAAAGAAAAAAATTTTAAAAAATAAAAGAGATTTTCCCCGTAAGCTTTTTTTGATTTGCTATCAAGTTTTTGCATATCATTATTATTTGGAAAAATCAAATCGATAAATGAGTGTGGATTTTGAAGCATATATCTTAAAGAAAATATGCAATTAAAATTTCTTAGCTGTAAAAATTTCCATTCTATGTTAAACATAATAAATAGGTTTAAATCTACTTCTTGTAATTTTTTGATTATTTCTCCATAGTAATATCTTTCTTCATCTCCATTACATTTTTTTGGATCAACTTGCAACATTGCATTAGTTATATCTTCTATGTTGATTTTTATTTTATCAAAAGAAATCCATATTGATAATGAGACTCCTAAAAATAACAAAGCCTTTTCTGGCATATTAAAAGATAATAATGTATAAAAAATTGAGGAAATTAAATTAGAATCTTGTTCAACATATATAGTAAAATTTTCCCAATAATGTTTTTGTTCATCGAGATTTTGTTCTTTTAAAATTTTTAATTTTGTATTGTCGGGTTTGCTAATTTTAAATAACTCTATTCTTTGTTGTGCTGTGATAGATTTTAGTTTAATATTGTCTTGTAAAATCTTATCAATATTACGTAAAAAGAAGCCTCTTGCGCATAATTGTTTATTTTTTGTATTAGAAACAAGCCATTTAAACATTGTAGACTCAAATTTCAAATAATTAATTTCATATATAATTTCACCAATTTTTCCACATACTATAGAACTTGATTCTCTAATTAAAATAAATATATATCTTACCCCTGCTTGCTGACATATATTTTTTATTGCTTGTAAACGTTGAGTGTGCAAGTGCTCTGAATTCTCTTTTCCATGATATTGAAAAAGATGTAGATTTTCATAAAGTGGATTGTTAAAACAAATACTTTCCACAAGCTTTTGCATTTTAGTTGTACACTCACGGGATACCGGCCAATTATAATTTTTAATATTTTCAATTTGCTCAGTAATTTTCTGTTTGATTTCAAATTTCTTTTTGTTATTCGCATTTTTTAAAAAGGTTTCTAATTTATCCACAAAATCCGATTGATATTTAGTGTTAATTTTTGTTAATATGGATATGCAATAAAAACTTTTTTCAAGATTATTGGTATTTTTCAATATAAGTTGAGTTGCTGCTTCTATGTATTCTGAATATTCATTTGAAATATTTTTGGAATTAAATTCAAATCCATTGTGCCAATTACGGTGTTTAGGATATGAATGTCCTATTTGTACTTCATAGTTCGACGGCAGGATTCCACAAAGTATATTCCATATAACTTCACTATTGTTTGTATAAAAATTTTCTAGCAAAGCAATTCTTTTATTATGCGGAGTATTGGTATTATGAATCCATCCGGCAAATAAAGTTTGAAGTGTGATTAAGCATTCTTTCTTGCAAAAATCATTTTTTTCTAATTCAAATAGCACTTTTACAACTTCTGTAAAATAATTATGATCCCAAGCAATAATTTTAAGTGTGTAAAAAAGATATTGCGAATCATCAAACAAAAAAGTATCTTTTTCAAAAAACCGCTTTAATAATTCTCGCTCTTTTTTATTTTTTACCAAAAGTTTAAATTGGTTAATAATTCCTCTTGGACTAGCTTCTGCTAATAAACCTAAAACATCTTTTAAGTTAAAAATAGACTCTACTATATTATTTTTATCAATAATATCTTCTATTGTTTTATCTATTTTATGTTGATTATTTGGATTATCCACGGCAAGAATAACCAAAGTATCAGCAAGTTCTTTTCGTAAAAAACGTGAATGTGTAAAAGTAAAATTGGAAATAAACGCTTGTTTTTCTTTGAATGTTTTATCTTTTTCCAAAAAAACATTTTTTATATTTTCTAGAAATAAATCATCAATTGTGTAATTATAAAAATAATTTATGATTAATTTTTTCAAAAGAATTTTATGATAGTGTAAACCTGCTATTTCCAAGAGATTAGTATTTTTTATATTTTCAATATGTTTTTTTAAATCTATATATTTTTTTTCAGAAATTGCTTCTAAAAAATTCACATCTCCTTTGTACGAAGTATCCCAAGAACCAGCTAAAAATAAGGGAAGATATGAGTGTAAATCATTTTTTATTATTTTTTCAAGTTTAATCAGGATATTGTTGTCAATGGGTTTTAATTTTGGATGTATGGCTATAAAATCGAGATTTCCAAAAGTATCTTTATTAATTTTATTTGCCTCCAATATTGAAAATCCCATTTTTTCTAAAACTTGTGTTTTATCTTGCTTGGTAAGATATATATCATTGTGTTCTTTTGTTATTTCTTTGTTATTTCTTGAAATGCGAACTACAAGATGTTTGCTTGTGGCATATCCAATATTATTTGGCTCAAATCCCTCATAAAATAAAATCAATCCGTTATAAACTTCCACAATGTTATCCCAAACATCTTGTGATTGAATAATTAGGGTTCTATCTGTATAATCGGTATTTTTTTCTATTATACTTAAAGAAAAAATTAATCCCTCTGATTCTACAGGCGTAATAATATTTATAAGCCCATTTTTATTTTTAAGAGAATTTATAAATGCAAATTGTTCGTTTTCTCTATTACACAAAACCAACTCATCTTTTAGTTCGACTTGTGTTTGCTTTCTCCAATCTTCTAACCTTGCTGAAATAAGTTTAATGTTTTGTGGTGGTAACTTACCGATTTCTTGTGCTAAATGTAGAGCAATACTTGGATAGTCTTCTAGCCAAGATTCATAGTCAACAGAATTTAGTGCTTTAACTTCTTTCCATTTATGTTCATCTGTATATTTTTTACAAAAAATATCTTTTTTTGTCCATGCTCTAAAAGTGCCAAATATAAAAGTAATATCTGGGTCTGAATTATGTAGCCGTTTTTTATAGTCTTTTTCTGCTTTTGAGCCAATCTTTTGATCTGTACCAAATTCCCAAATAGATTTTCCAATGGGGATTATTCTATGACGATCTTTGGTTTTTATAAATCCATCATATCCAGGGTTGCTAATACTGTTTCCTTTGGGAAGATAAAATTGTTCTAATTCTACACTTGCCTTAATTAGTCTATAAGTAAGATTTGGTAGTAGTTCTTGAGCTCTTCTAGGATTTGTATTACAAAAATTCTCCAAATCTTTAGCGGTAATATTCCATTTCAAATTTCAACCTTATTTTATTATAGATTTATGCAAAAAATATAAATTTATAATAAGTTGTTTCTTAAAAAGTAACTTATTTCTAGTCTATTATATTTTATTATTGTTTATTGTAATAAATACTTAGATAATTATAACTTTAAATAATGTAAAGTCTTAAATATTTATCTATTTTTATAAAATATTTATATTATAATTAGATTATAAAATGTAATTAGAATTTTTTATACAGATTAAAGAATAAAAAGATAAGTAATCATCAATTTGAGTGGTAATATTATAGATTCTTATGAAAAAAGTCCAAAGAAGTGCACCTTATCAAATTTTAATTAAAATATTGTAATTGCTTAGTAAAATTAAATAATAAAAAAAGGAAAACACTATGGAAAAATTATCCCAAGAAGAAATACAAAAAGCTATGAGAGAATGTGTAGTTAGTTCTTATACTTATGATCCAGCTAATCCTAATGGTTATTCTCAAGATTTATTTGATGTAGAAAATGAAGTTTTTGCTAAAGATTATGAGTTTATAGAAAAATGTGGTTTAGATGATATGGTAAAACACAAAGAAAGTGGTTGTGTTTTTAAAGTTTTTTACAAACAAGATCACAAAGTTAGACTTCTTAGAGTTAGCAATATGCAAGCAATGAATAGTTTTGAAAGCTATAGGGGTATAATGGCAAAAATAATAGGTTTTAAGCCAGAAGATCAAGAGTGATAAGGCAAACGGTTTTTAAGAAGTTTAGTGAATTTTTAGAAGAACATCATATTTTTCCTATAAATTCTAATATAGGAAAAGAGATATCTAAAAATTTATCTCATCTAATGATAATATAATTAATAATATAGCACTTATTACAAAAGAATCTAATAATAAAATCAATAATAAAAATCCAAGCACATATATAAAAGAGTTGCTAAATAAAAAAATACAAGATAATCAACAAGAACAATTTTTTAAAGATTTAGAAACACATTTTATAACAAAAGATATGGTTGAATATTTGTTAAATGATGATTTTGAGAATTTTATTATTAGTCGAACAGCTTTAATTTATGATTATATGAAAAACATTGCTTAAATTCATAGGATAACTATGTTATCCTAACTATAAAATTGTATTTCAACAAGATATAGTAAAAACTTTAAGTAATTTTTATTTTAAGCTTTCTAGCATAAAATTCATCATAGCCCAAATGCTTGAAAGTATAGTTACTGTAGTTGCTACTGCAGTGCCTAAAAGCCAATAAAGTGCTTTTTGCTTAGCGCTAGAAATTTGTTCTGAGAATTCAGTTTTAACTTCAGCTATTTTGGTGTTAATAATTCCTTCTAGTCTTGCAACTTCAGAATAAATTAAACTTTCCAATCTTTTAATCTCTGATTGAAATAAATCTTTACTTACAAGCTCTTATCTTATTTCTTCTGTAGTTTGATTTTTAAGATTTTCAAAATCCAATCTTGGAGTAGCTGCTCTACCATTAACAAGTTCTTCAAAAGCTTTAATTAATTTTTGTGATTGTTCAGGATTAGAAAAAATACTTTCTAATAAAGCTTTAAAACTTTCATTAAGTATATACTCTTTTTGCTGAGCCATAATATTTCCTTGCATATTTAATCTTTTGTTATTATAACACAATTTGTGATAGGTTATTTATTTTATACTAGATTGTAGGCATTTTCAATGTTTTTTGCGCATATTCACTATATGCAACTTCAACTATAAAAGGCTTATTTGTATCAGTTCTATAAACCTCACAAATTGCAACCAAATCTTGAGTGTATTGCCATTGATTATTCACTAATTTTGGATAGTTTTTAATCTCACTATAAGAACGAATACCACCAAATTTTCCGCTTTTGTGAGCAATAGCCAAAAAGCCATCTCTACCCACTAAAGGTTCTATTTTTTCAACCCACACATCTTTACCATTTTTTGTAACTTTTGCCCTATGAGGAACAAAAAATACTTGGCGTAAGAAAGGATCTAGATCATATTTAGTTACAACACTAAGGTAATATTTTATTTCTGTTTTATTGCTCCCAACTTATAGGGTGTGTTAAAAGCTAAAGACTAGCTTTTTCTTTCATTAATGTATTTATCGTTAAAATAATGAGCTACTAAAACCAATGTGCCAAAAATAAGAGTGATAGCACCGATTAAAATAGCTATATTATAACCATCCATTCTCTCTTATTTTCTTTCAAAAAAAGATCAATCTTTAAGAAAGATCGATGATAGTGCAACTATCGCTCATTTGCAAACCATAAAGACTATTTACAAATAATCCTACGCCAATAGATTCCGTGAATCTTAAGATTGCTTTTACAGGTATTTTTATAAATAATACTTTTTAAAATTTTTATTTTATATATTATCTAGTAATAAAAAATAAAAGCTAAAAGATATAAACATGCTTCCAATAATAAAATATCAAAATCAATTATTTTTTATTATTATCGATTTTTTTATCTTTATCAAAGTCATAAAATGTCACAAATATGGCAACTGCTATTGCAAAGGCTAATACAATATATTGTCCCATTTTATTTCCTTTTTTTGTTATAAAAATTATTAAATTAATATATTATCTAATCAATTTTAAAAATACAATATTATTTTTTTAATTATAATATTTCCAAAGATCTAGCTTTTATCAACTTTGTGTTATATCCATAGTTGCTTTGTTGATATTTTTGGTATTTGCGAAATCTACAAATTTCTACTAAGAATAGTTTAAATAATATGTTTACAAAAAAAATTATTTATAAGTTATAAAGTCTATTTTTGATATATTCTTTATATTATTAGCTTAGGATTTTTAATGGGTGCAAACAAAACTACTTTTGAAATTATCTTAGAAAAATTAAAATAAGTAAAATTAAATAATAAAACAAAAGGATAGATATGTTTAAAAACGAAGAATATATAAAGCAGAGAAAAGCCTTATGGATAAAAAGTTTTGAAGCTTTTAAAGATGATGAAGAATTTCACAAAGAACAGTTAGAACTTGCCAAAGCAGGAATAAATGATGGATTTGAGGAAGATCAATTATATAAATTAAACCAAAATTGTAAAAAAAGACAAAAAAACTTACTCATAAATATTTAAATTGTTTTAGCTAAAAAAACCAATTTCAGATATTATTGATTAATCTGTATATAATCACAATATAAAAAAAGAAGTAGAGTTTTTATAATATTGTTTTAAACACTATTATATTGTCTAATAGCTATATCATTAAAGTAAAAATTACAAAAAGACAATACTATTCTAAGAAAACACTGTTGATTTTATACTCTTTCTAACTAACGATAAATAAAATCACACTCATGATTTCCTTGGTACAATATAATTATAAGTTGTAAGATCTATTTCAAATTATCTCGGAAAAATTAAAACAAGCAAATTTAAACAATAGAATAAAAATTCTAATGTTTAAATTTTAAAAACAGTGACTTTATGTATTCAAAAATTCATCAAAACTACTAACAAATTTATCATTCATCTTTAAATCTTTGTTTATAAAAAACGGCAAGGATTGAAGGGTTAATTTCTTGCCATCTTTAGTGGTAATTATTTTTCCCTTTAAAGCCTCTAAAAATTCTTCCTTCCAAGTATCTTTTGCTATTGCTAAATGCTCCCCTTTTGTTTCTATAAAACATTGTATACTTAAAAAATTATCATCATCTTTATTTTTCTTACCAAAGAAAATAAAATCAGGTTCAAATCCCATAGCATAAGTTACTTCATCTTTTCTATTGTCATAAATTTTAAATTCTTCAAATCCTTCATTTCTTATAACAAACCAGTCGGAAAAAACATTATCAATTTCATCTTTGTATTCTTCTATGAAAATTAAAAAATCTTTTTCTAATTTACTGTCAAAACAAAAAGTTTTGTGATAAAGCCACTCAAAATTCATTTCCTCAAAATTCTCTTTATTTTTAAATACTACCTTATTACCTATATTAAATTCATGAGTTATAAACTCACTTACTTCGTATTCTTGCTTTATGCCTTGCTTTAGCGATTTAAAATTTTCTAAAATATATTTGGCTATTTCAAGATTGTTTATTTGATTAAACTCTTGTCGTTTTGAAAAACAAACAACTATATCTTTCAAACAATTTTCTATAAAATCTTTTTTACTTTTAAAAGCAAAATTTTCATTGATTTTATTAAAATCAAGTCCTAATATATTCATCGCCTTTAAAAAGTATATGCTATCTATATGATTAAGAGCAGATGGTTTTTGAAGATCATATTCTTCTTTGATTTCTTCAAATTTCTCCTCACTTTCTTTTATAGAATTTGAAAAATAAGGAATTTGCAAACCTTTTATTTTTTGCTCCATCTCTATTCTTGTAATGTAAAAATTTTTCAAATCACGTTTTTTGATTCTTTTATTATTAGCGTAATATATTTTGTTATTTTTAATAATCTCTTTTATTTTTTCATTGACTATTAAATCTATGCGTGTTTTTTCCTCCTCAAATAATAATCCTTCTTTATTCATACTTTCATTGAGTTGCTTAATAAACTCAACATCATTTCTAGTATGATAAGTTAATTTCTCTAAAGCATTTAACTCATTTTCAAGATCACTATCATACTTTCTTTTAAATTTAAGCTCATCATCAAAATCAAATAAATCGCTTTTGAAAGGATAATATCTAGCACCTCTTCCTATAAGTTGTGCTTCCTTCGTGGTTATTGTTTTACTTGCCTTTTTATTTCCAAGTCTAACTATATCAAAAAGATTTAAAACATCCCATCCTTCATTAAGTTTATCAACGCAAAAAATAACTCTTATTTGATTGTCTTTTTCCTCTAAGCTATTAAGTAAAATTTGATTTTTTTCTAGATCTTTATCATCATTTGTGTTTAACATATAAAGCGTTTTAAAATTATTTTTCAAAAAATTTACAATAGTTTTTGCATAAGTATTTTGATATTCTCTTTTAAAAAACTCTAAGCTTTTGTTTAAAAGATCACTTTCTTTGTTTATATTTTTATAAAAATCTTCTATATGCAAGCTTTCTAAATTATCTATAAAATCTATAAATTTTTCTTGATTTTGCATAGATTCTTTTATAGATTCACTCTTAAATAAAACAACAGGTTTTAAAACAATGTTATATTTTTGAGCCAACAACTCTCTATAAAGACTACAAAGCACAGCTCCTAAAAATCTATGTTCTAAACTATCATTATCATATTTCACTAAAAATATACGCTTAGAATATCCATCTTTACAAAATTCTCTTAAGGTGTATTCATAAATGATTTTATCTTGATATTTTTCCAAAACATTGAATTCTTGCGGAATAGTAGCACTAAATTCAAATAATAAATTTTCATTATTACTTTCATAAGCTCTTTTTATAATAGCTTCCCAACCTTCTTTAAGTTCATTTTCATTTTTAGTATCACTATTTAAATGATGAGCTTCATCAGCTAAAAATACAAGCTTTTTATCTTTTAAATCTTCAAAACTTAAAGAATTTTCCCTTTCATTTTTAAAAAGAGAAAACAAGGCTTGTATGGTGGTAAAATATATATTTATACAATTATCTTTACTTTCAAAAAGATTATTGATAATGTTAATTTCTATATTTTTAGAATCTATATTTATATTTTCTTTAAAAAGATATTTACTTGAGTATTTGTTGGCAAAATTTGCTTTTGTTTTTTCTAAAATCGAAGTAGAATTTACAAAAAAGATAAAATTTCTATATCCTTTTTTATAACAATCTAACATTAAAGCAGCCATTATAAGTGTTTTTCCACTTCCTGTTGCCATGTTAAACATTAAATGTCTTTGTTTTATGCTATCAAAATTTGCATAATAATACTTTAGAGCTTTTTCTTGATAAATTCTTAATTCTTTTGATAAATTCTCTTTTACATAAAAAGGAATTTCTATTTGTTCTATACCTCTTTTTCCAAATTCATCCTGTAAAAGCTCATGTAATTTTTTATTAAACATTTTCATCACCATAAAGTATTTCATTAAGTTTTATTGTTTCTTTAGATATAGCATAATCTTCATCTTTTATATCACCATATAAAACATAATCCATATTAGAATCTAAAACAAGTTTTAAAATTTCTTTTTTGCTTTCTAAGTCTAAATTTTCAAATTCTTTATCTTTTAAAATTTCATTTATATCTACTCTATAATCTAAAAAAGCTTTAGTTTTTAACTCTTGATAAATACCATCTAGCTCTTTTTCATCATTTAAATTTTGTATTTTTTCTTTATAAATTGCATTAAGTGGCATAAGCTCAGCATAAACAAAATTTCCACCACCTTGCCAATTTACTGCTTTGCTGATACCACCTTGTTCACCTTCTATTACTTTTTTGAGTCTTTCTTTTGTGATGGTTTCTATATAATCCATTTGTTCTATGCCTATCCATTTTCGTTTCATTTTATGAGCAACGGCTAAAGTGGTGCCACTTCCTGCAAAAAAGTCCATTACTATGTCGTTTTCGTTTGTGCTTGCTTCTATAATTCTTTGTAATAATGCTTCGGGTTTTTGTCCTTTAAAATTGTCATTATAGTAAATCACGGTTTCTTCTAATCTTGAAGTAGAATTATCTATTGCAAGTGAATTTAATTTATCCCATTTATTACAGTTCCATGTATCTTCAATAGCATATTTATCATTTCTCATTTCATGATTTACGTAATTATAAAAACTTTCTTGTAAATTCATATCAAACTTAAAATTTTTAAAAATATTATTAATTTCACCTTTATTTAATATAGGTGCAAAATCTTTATTCTGTATATATCTTTTATTAAATAAATAGTTATTTTCTTGTTTAGAATAAAATAAAATACAATCATAATTTCTAATATATTTATTAGCAATAGTTTTATATCCACTTACAAATCCCATTCTCCATATTATTTGCGTAACAAAATTATCTCTACCAAAAATTTCATCCATTAATACCTTTAAATAATGTACTTCATTGTAATCGATATTGATATATATACTTCCATCATCACTTAAAAATTCTCTAGCGATTTCTAAACGATTTTTCATAAAAGTAAGCCAAGTAGAATGATTAAATTTATCATTATAATTAAAACTATCGTTGCCAGTATTATAAGGTGGGTCAATGTAGATTAGTTTTACCTTGCTGCGATATTTTTTCTTAAGAGAATGAAGTGCTAAAAGATTATTGCCTTTTATAAGTAAATTCGGCTCTTCTTTCATCGTTTTTTCTAAATTATTATCGCCAATAATTTCGAAATTTTGAAGTGCTTTTGGAGCAAATAAAGCATCTATTTCATCACGAGCTAGTATTTCATTGAAAAATATTTCATTTTGAGTTTCATCATCTTTGCTTTGTCCACCTTTTATAACACCATCTTTAAAAGCAAAATTTAACACCACTTCGTTATTTGTTTTTAAAAGAGATTTTGTTTTATTTGCAAGTCCTATTTTGTTAGCATAGCTTGTAAAACTACCACCTAAGCTTCTAAGATCTAAAAAATTTAAAAAATCATTAAGCTTAAAAACCAAAGTTTTTTTGCTGAAAATAAAAAATCTACTTTTAAATTCTTCTTTATGTTTACTTTCTTCTAAAAGATAATCAAATAATTTCTCATCGTAATTTTGTGCTAAATTTCTAACTTGTCCTAAAGTTTCAAAATATTCTTCTAAATCCTGCAATAATTTATCTTTTAGCATTTATTTCCTTTTTAATTATTTATAGTTTATTATATAACATTGTGCTTAAAAACAAATATAATTAGCATGGATTACACATATCATAAAAAATCAGAAATTTTATAATTTTCATATATTTTAAATTTTTATAAAAATAATATAATTTTAGCAAAAATCCAAAGATTAAATACTTTTGAGACTTGTAAAAAAACTTTTTAACTTTTTTAATACTTAAAATATCCAAAAACTATTAAACACTGTTAAAAGATATGTAAATATGAATTTTGATTTTAATTTAATATTTAAAAAATATTTTTGTAAAATTATATAAATAATATTTTATAGGAATACACAATGAATAAGATTGATAATATTGCAAATTTTTTAGATAGCAACTCTAAAAAATGTTTAGCTATAAATGGGTCTTGGGGCATAGGTAAAACTTATTTATGGAAACAAGTTGAAAATAAACTTTCTGAAATAAATGCAGATAAAAAGATTGTTTATATAGATCTTTTTGGCAAAGAAAGTTATAAGCAGATATTAGAAGAAATAGTTTTTAAAATTCATGGAAACTACAATAAAATAATGAATACTTTTTCACAAATTGCAACCAAAATTGCAAAAATAAAATCTGCCGGAACAATTAACATTAACCCTGATGCTATTTTCTCATTTTTAAAAAAAGAAGATTTTAAAAAAGTTATTGTGTGTTTTGATAACATAGAAAGAAGAACTGATAATCTTTCTTTGAAAGAAATTTTAGGACTTGTAAATTTACTTAAAGAAGAAAAAGAATGTAATGTTGTTGTGATTTTTCACGAGAAAGAACTAAAAGAACAAGATGATAATTTGACTGAAAATAATAAAGAAGAAGAGACTGAACAAGATTTTAATAGTTGGTATCAAAAAGCTAAAGAAGAACAAACCAAACAATATAATAGTAAAAACTGGTATCAAATATACAAAGAAAAGGTTATTGATTGTGAAATAACGATAAAAAACAATGATGAAATAGCAAAGGCAATCATAAAAGATAGAATAAATAAATATACTAAAATTACAGATGAGATAAGAAATATTATTGAAAATATTATTTTCGAAAGATATAAAGAACAATGCAATGGAAATCTAAGATTGCTATATCATGTGTTAGAGCATATAGATTATTTTAACAAGCATTGTTTTTTATTGTTTTGCAAGTATGAAAATAAAAAAACATTTTCAGATGCTCTAAAATTAAGTTATAAATCATTAATATCTAAAACTAAAAAATATCTTTCTATTAAAATAGAAGAAAATGATTTATCTTCAAGCTACCATCTTTACGAAAAATACCTAAAAAATATGTTTTATTTAAGTAAAGAAGAAAAATACCAACTAAGACGCGATTTTTATCAAACTTTAAAAATTGATCTTTATTATAAACTTCAAAACTGCAAGATAGAATATTTGGTAGGTAATTTAAGTGATAAACAATTTGTAAAAGATATTGAAAATTCACTCCTAAAAATAGATTTTTATTCAAAAAATGGAATGACACACTATCCTTATGGTTTTTATCAAAACTTACTTTCAACTTACACACAAATTACAAAGAAAAAATTAAGCAACATAGAAGAAAAAATCAATCAGCACTATATAGAAGCTCTTGTTATGGAAGAATTAGAATTTGATTTTCGCGATGATTATAAATCAGATAAAGATTTTTTAAAATTATTAAAAGATGAAAAATGGAAGCGTTGTTATGAAGATACCAAAGAAAAATATAAAATAAGCAAGTATGAAAGTATTAATGCTTTTATTAATAGCTATGAGAATATAGAAAGTAGTTTTTATCCCGAAGCGATCAAGCAATATAATTTTTTTAAAAAAGAAGAATTAGTACAGCTATTTAAAAATAATAACAATTTTTGTAGGAAATTTTTTAATCATTTTTCTATGAATATGGTTGCAAGTCATAAATTTGATGATGATTTAAATAATAATTTATTTCAAGCTTATTTAGATTTTTTAGATTTAGATGAAAATAAAATAAAAAAAAGTGTTGTTTTAGAATATATAAATTCACAAAATAGTGTATTAAGAAAGCTACTAATAGAAAATAATCACTAGCTTTAAAAATAAAATCTTTTCATTGCTTTATACAGTTTTTTGTTAAATTCTTAAAATTAGATTATTTTAATCAAAGTACTATTTAAATTTAAGTTTTCGCAAAAAGCTTACAAAGCTTACAAAATTCAAACATTCATAGTCAGAAGACCAATAAAACTTGATGTAGATTTTTAAAAATAAAATTGCTATAATACGCGATCGTCACGGCAAGTAAAATCCGTTCGAGCTTGCCAAAATTACACAAATAATAACTAAACACCACTTCCTTAACATAACCTAACAAAACAAGCTCATAAATCGATTTTAATTATTTAATGCTAGGTTGATATTACTTTATAGTAGATTTTTGATTTTAGGCTTGTTTTTGTTTGTTTTTAGTGGTATTTAATTGCAATAAAATCTTTATAATATTTTCAAAGTCTTTAACATCTTCATTTAATAAAGCACATTTATTACTTAATATGGCATATTTATAAGCATTGATAATATCTAAATCAGGATATTTTTCTTGTAAGCTTTTTATTTTACTTGATTGCTTTACTCTAGCAAGTTTTGATTTATAGAGATTTTTATATTTATCATAAAGTGAAGAGCTAATGCCAATTAAAGCACCTTCATTTTTAGCTTCTTTAAAGACTCTTAAGACAAATTTGATACAGCCATTTTTTCTGTTAATGCGTCTTGTATCATAAGGATTTTTTAAAGAATATTTAGTGCAATTTACTACCCAAGTGTGAATTATTTTTTCTAATCTATCACTTTTGTTTTGCGAAGGAGTTTCATCTAGTTTTATCTCATCTTTAGGATTATCAGCAGATACAGTTTTTTTGAAAAATATATTTTTAAACACAGAATAACTTGCCTTTTTTAACAAAAATTTATAATATTTTATCATACAAAAATTACAAAATCATAACATTTTTATTTTTTAAAAAAACACAGCAAATCTCAAAAAAATCTCAAAAAAACACTAAAGGTAACGAAAACATATAATCTAATACTTACGAAGTAATGTATTGCAAAAACGATTATTTTTAACAAAAATGACAAATTTTATAAAAATCTATAAAAAATACACCAAAAATTTATCAAAATATACGAAATATATACTTTTTAGGCTAAAGGTAACGAAAACGACATATCTGCTTAGCATGGTGTAGTGATTATTTTAAAAATTAGAGTATTTTATACGAAATATATACTTTTTTACATTAAAGGTAACGAAAATGGTATATCTGCTTAGCATGGAGTAGTGATTGTTTTAAAATGGGCTATTTTTGATAAATTTTAACCTATAAAACTCCAAAAAGAAAGCTTTAAAATACAGCTTAAAATTTCCATTTTACTAAACTTTTTATCAAAACAAAAAAAGGTAAGATTTTTTGAAAAAATTAACTTGTATTTTTTTGGATATTTTTTTATAACTTTAATAAAATGAAGATATATTTTAAGAAAAAATGAGAGTATTTTTAAGCTAGCGATCCAACTAAAATAGATTTCATTTGTATAAAAAATAAAAAAGATAAAATCAGATTAATTTTTATTTTAATATCAATCATGATCACCTCCTTATAATTTAATAAAATATAAAAAGGATCGCAGCTCCAGCTTTAAAAATACTAAGTGATATAATTTTATAATAATTTTAAATTAAAATAATTTTTTTATATTTTTGATAAAAAGATTAAGATGTATATAAAATAATATTTGCTTAATCCTAAAAGCAAAAAACCGAAAAAGCCGAGAAACCATTATTTTACCAATGCTAATAATTATAAAATTTCATATGTTTTAATGGTTTAACTAATTTTAAAGCCTTATGAATAAAATAAATAAATTATAATGTATTTAGTTTATACTGTCTTCTTTTAATAAAAAAAAGAAATAGAGAATGAATTAGCAATTGAATATAAAAAAGTAAAATGTATTTTTTATTTTATTCTTTTTTTAAATATTTTTATAAAAGTCAATTTCTTTTTTAGATTATAATGATAAATTATATTATTTTAATATGGAGTATTAAAAATTAATTTTTGAGAAAAAAACCGCTACCAAAACCGCTCCCTGAGTTTTTTAAAAATTTTAGAAAGTAGCTTCAAAGCATGGTGGTGCGGATGAAAGGACTTGAACCTTCACGCATTGCTGCACCAGATCCTAAGTCTGGCGTGTCTGCCAATTTCACCACATCCGCAAAAGTGGTACGCTCAAGAGGATTCGAACCTCTGACCTACGGCTTAGAAGGCCGTTGCTCTATCCAGCTGAGCTATGAGCGCATAAAAATAAAAGTAACAATAGGCTTATGGTGCGCCCGATAGGAATCGAACCCATAACCTACAGATCCGAAGTCTGTTGCTCTATCCAGTTGAGCTACGAGCGCTGATGGGGTGAGTGATGGGAATCGAACCCACGACCCTCAGGACCACAATCTGATGCTCTAACCGACTGAGCTACACTCACCATTTATAAAAATGGTCGGGGTGAAAGGATTCGAACCTTCGGCCCCTTGGTCCCAAACCAAGTGCGCTAACCAGACTGCGCTACACCCCGATGTACAAAAATAAAGCGTTATTCTACATAAAAAAATATTAAAAGTCAAGATAAAAAAATATTTAGCATAAAAAATGCTAAATATTTTAAGAATTATTTGTTTGTTTGTTTGTTTTGTGAAATGATGTTTAAAATTTCTACTATCAAAGAAAAAGCCATAGCTGTATAAATATATGCTTTATCTATATGGATATCAAAACTTTCACATACTAAAACAAAGCCTATCATTACTAAAAATACCAAAGCTAAGATTTTAATACTTGGATATTTTTCCACAAAATCTGCAATTGGTTTAGAAGCAAAAAGCATAACTAAAACTGCAACAATAACAGCAATAATCATAATCTCTATATCTTGAGCAATGCCCACAGCAGTAATAACACTATCAAGAGAAAATACTATGTCTATCACAGCTATTTCAGCAACTACAACCCAAAGCTTATTACTAATTTTTATATTACTTTGACTTTCCTCTTGGTGCATTATACTTTCTTTAATTTCCTTAATAGACTTAACTATTAAAAACAGCCCTCCAAGTAAAAGCACTAAATCCCTACCTGAAATTTCATTGCCTAATATACTAAATAAAGGTGTGACAAGTTTCATCACCCAAAATAAAGACAATAACAATAAAATTCTAGTAATCATCGCAAAAGCAAGACCTAGAATTCTACCCTTATCTCTATGTTCTGGTGGTAATTTAGAAACTAAAATCGCTAGAAAAATGATATTATCAATACCTAGTACAATCTCCAAAGCTGTAAGAGTAAGCAATACCACCCAAGCATCTACACTAAAAATCCATTCAAACATTTACTTTCCTTAAACAAAAGCGTAATTATAATGATGAAAAATTAATCATTTTCAAAAATTTTTACAATGGCTTCAGGCAAAAGTGTATGTTCGAGCTGGTGAATTTTATCTTCAAACTCTTCAAAGCTTAGCTTAGCTTTTTCAAACGCCTTTTGTGCAATGATTTTACCACCATCAAGCTCTTCATTAACCCAATGCACACTAATGCCTGCTACTTTCATATCACTTTCATAGCTTTCTTTGATAGCATGAGCACCTTTGAATAAAGGAAGCAAAGAAGGATGAAGATTAATAGCTTTTATATTTTGAGTAAAAACAGGACTTAAAATTCGCATAAATCCTGCTAGGATAGTCAAATCTACTTGACTTTCTTTTATAATTTTTACTAATTCTGCGTCAAATTCTTCTCTTGAAGTAAATTTTTCATGTTCTATGATTTTAGTTTCAAGACCATATTTTAAAGCTCTTTGTATGCCATAAGCTTCTTTTTTATTGCATACGCACAAAACCACTTCAAAGGTATTTTTACCAAAAGTTTTTTTATGTAATTTTTCTAAAATATTTTCCAAATTACTTCCATTACCACTAAATAAAACTGCTAGTTTTATAAGCATTTTAACCCCTTTATTAATTTTAAAGCATCAAAACTAATTTTATTTTTCTTATAATTTTTAGCTACTAAAGCATGAGCTAATACTGCATTTTTAGCAGCTTCTAAAGCATTAAATTTAGCTCCAAGTAAAGCTGCTATCATGCCACTTAGCACATCCCCACTTCCACCTTTTGCCAAAGCCTCATTGCCACAGTTTACTACAAAAAGTTTTTCTTTTTGAACGATGATGGGATTAGCCCCTTTTAACACCAAAGCACATTGGAATTTAGAACTAAATTTTCTTGCACAAAAAAAGCGTTTGTTTTGAATTTCTTCTACACTTACATCCTCATTAAAACAAAGTTTTAAAAGCATAGAAAACTCTTTAGGATGAGGGGTTAAAACAACATCTTCTCTATTAAGATATGAAAGCAAATTTTCACTTTGAAAGCAATTTGCATCTAAGACTAAAGGAATGTTTTTTAATCTTTCGTCTTTTAAAATACTTAAATCATCAAGCCCCATGCCTATAGCAGCTGCATTTATTTTACCTTCAATATCATCTTTTAGCATAATCAAAGGCGAAAAGCTTTCTTTGGCCACTAAAGATACAAGCCCCGCTCCAAACTCTAAAGCACCAAGTCCAGCTAGAGTACCTGCGCTTTTATTGGCAAAAATATAAACATGACCAAAATCGCCTTTATTTGAGTTGGCCTTTTTATCAATACATCTTAAATCTTTTTTTTCTAGTAAAAAATTTTGTAAATTTTTGTTTTTTAGCTTTAAACCAAGATTGGCAAGTTTTATTTTACCAACATAATCTTTTGCAAAATCTTCTAACAAAATTTCTTTTAAAACGCCCATACAAAGTGTGTAATCAGCCTTAAAACATAGCTCTTGTCCAAGCCCGCTAGGAATATCACAAGCTATTTTTAAAGCTTTGCTTTTAGTAATTTTTTTAAAAATTCTTTGTAAATTTTCATCTAAAGCTTTATTTAAACCACTTCCAAAAACACAATCAACTATAATGTCAAAATCTTTAAATTTAGGTTCTTTTTTTAAAAAATTAAAACCTACATTTTTTAAAATTTGCTCTTGCTTGATAAACATTGTATTTTTTTTATATGGCATAACATAGGCAAAAGCTTTTTTTAAGTGTCTAATGGCCACAAGTCCATCAGCTCCATTTCCACCAGTACCAAGCAAAAATAAAATTTTAGCATTTTTTATGTTTTTACTTTTTTTCTTAATCAAATTTGCAAGTTCTATGCCTGCATTTTCCATCATTAAAAACTCATCCAAACCTTTTTCAATAAGCTCTTTTTCATAAGAAATATTATCTTTAAATACTACTTTCATCGCTCATCTCACATTTTATAAGCTTTTGGGTTTTAGCGCCTAGCTCTTTAAGTTTTATCACTCTTGAAGCGATATTTCCACTTCCATGAGTAAGCTTTGTTTGCATATTATCTACATTTGTGTTTAATCTTTTGATGTTTTCTTTGATTTTTTCAAAATCATCTAAAACACCTGCAAATTTATCATGAAATTTGCCAAGCTCATCAAAAGCTTTTAGGATATTTTCATTACTTTGTATATTTTTCCATGAAATATTTATCGTATTTAGTGCCATAAAAAGAGTGTTTGGTGTGGTTAAATAAACCTTTTTTTTGTAAGCGTATTGATAAATTTCAAGATCTACATTTAAAATCAAATCTAAGATATTTTGATAAGGTATAAAAAGCAAAACAAACTCATAAGTGTGTTTATCATACTGCATATAAGGCTTTTTGGCTAACTCATCAATCCTTGATTTTAGATTATAAGCTAAATCAAGGCAAGTGTTTTGACTAACATCTTCAAAAGCAAAATCACTTGGCAAAGAAAATTTTGCATCTATGATTATACTTTTTTGTTTATCTAAAAATACTACCGCATCAGGAATATAGGTTTTACCCTCATCTTGAAATCTCTCTTGCAATTTATACTGCACGCCCTCTACCAAACCACTATTTTCTAAAACAGATTTTAGTTGCAATTCTGCAAAATTACCACGAATTTTTTTATCACCCTTTAAAATTTTAGCTAGCTTATCTGCATTTTCTGTCATATTTTGACTAAATTTAAACATATTATCAATATGAGTTTTAAGACTAACTTCATTTGAATTTAGTCTTTCATTGTATTCTTTAACGCTTTTTTTCACAGGCAAGAAAATTTCTTCTAAGATTTTTTTTGTATCCTCATTAAGCATAAGTTTGTTTTGGTTTAAAATATTAGCATTTTGTTTTTGTAAATTTTGTTCTAATTCTTGTTTTAATTCTACTAAGCTTTGCTTGTATTTTTCTTCTAGTTTTATTAAAGTTTGGGTATATTCTTCTTTTAAATTCGCACGCTCTTTTAAATGTATATTTAAAAGTTCTTGCTGGGTTTGTTCTTTTTGAGCTAATTTTGCTTCTAAAGCCTCATTTTTAGACAAATATAATATTTTTTCATCTAAAAGTTTGGAATTTTTTTCTATGAGTGTAGTTTTTTCAAACTCTAAATTAGCAAGTTGATTTTGCAAGGCTATATTGCTTTGGTTTAAAAACTCTAATTTTGCTTTTTCTTTTTGACTTTTAAACGCATACCATATAAAAGCTAAAACTACAATAGCTAAAAAGGCTATCAAGATATTTTCCATTTTTAAGCCTTTGTTTTTTCAATAAGAAAATAAATATTTTTTTCATTACCTTCTTTAAATTGTTTCATTTGTGGTAAAAACTCTTTTACCAATGCTCTAAAATTTTTAAAACCAAAATTTTGAGGGATAAAATTTGCGTGTTTTCTATTCATATTGGTGCGAATTTGAGCATATTCAGCACGACCTTTTTCTTCTATTAAGGCTTCTGTGATATTGATTAAATCTTTGATATATTCTTTAGTGCTTAATATTTTTTCTTTAGATTCATCTTGATCTAAATAAAAAAATTCACTAAAAGAATTCACATAAGATTTTACAGCTTGTTTTAAACCCATACCTATAACTTGCTTTTTACCCTCTTTAAGCCTTTGGATTAAACTAGTATAATCACTATCGCTTGAAACAATGACAAAAATATCAATATCTTTTTCATAAAAAAAACTCATAATCTCAGTGATTAAGTACATATCACTTGAGTTTTTATTAGCTATAAAATTAAATTGCTGCATAGCGATAATAGAATATTGTGCGATTTGTTCTTTCCAATTTTGTATATTTTTTTGTGTCCAATCTCCATAAATTCGTTTTATAACAATTTCTCCATAATCAGAAGCGATATCAAAAATAGATTTTGCATATTTTGAAGGAATATTTTCTGCATCAATAAAGATCGCCACGCTTTTGTTATCCATTTTTTCTCCTATGTAGTTCTCATTCTAAAACTTAATGCTTTTAAAATATGAGTTTTTAAAATCAACTCGCTTTGCTCTAAATCTGCAATAGTTCTTGCTACTTTTATGGTTTTATTTACCCCTCTTTGAGAAAGATTATATGAATTTATAGCCTTTTGTAAAATTTCATTCGCAGTAGAATCTAAAATACAAAATTGCTTCAGTTGTTCATCATTTAATTTAGCATTAAATTCTTCTTGTTTTCTTTGCTTTTGAAATAAAAATCCTTTAAAAACCATTTCACTCATCTGTTTAGAGCTTAAACTTGTTTTATCTTCATGCGAAATCTCATCCATAGCTACATAAAGATCAATTCTATCTAAAATAGGAGATGAAATTTTATTTTTATATTTTTTAATTTCCATCTCTTGGCAACGACATGCAAGACTTTTAGAAAATAAATTTCCACAAGGACAGGGATTTTGCGCACAAGCAAATAAAAATTTAGTTTCATAAATTACTTTGGTATTAACTCTTGAAATAAGAATTTTAAAATCCTCTAGCGGCTCTCTTAAACTTTCTATGATTTGTTTTGAAAAATGGGGAAACTCATCAAAAAACAAAACCCCTCCATTTGCAAGCGCTATTTCTCCTATCTTGGCATTTTTGGTTCCTCCACCAAAAATACTAGCCCTAGTACTTGTATGATGAGGACTTCTAAAAACCCTACTAGCACTAAAATCATCGTCTAAAGAATTTAATGACTTATAGGCATTTTGAGCTAAAATTTCCTTCAAACTTTGCGGTGGCATGATGAAAGGAAGTCTTTTAGCACACATACTTTTACCACTACCTGGACTACCTTCAAATAAAATATTATGCATACCCAAAGCTGCTATTATACAAGCAAATTTAGCATTTTCTTGACCCTTAACTTCTTTAAAATCATAAGGGTAAATAGAATTTTTTATATATTTTTGATTATTAATTTCTATGGCATTTTCAAATAAAGGATGGGCATTATTTATATGATAATTCTCATAATTTTTTTCTTTAAAAAAATCCATAGCTTGAGCTAAATTTTCCAAAGCATAGATTGTTAAGTTGGGTATCATCGAAGCTTTTTGTGCAATAGCTTTTGGTACTACTACTTTGGCATTTTGTACTTTTGCACTTAAAAAAAGCAAGATAGAAAATAAACTAGCAGTACTTTTAATACTACCATCTAAACCAAGTTCTCCAAAAACAAAAAAGTCATCTAAATTTTCTTTTTGAAATAAAATCAAAATCGCAATAGCCAAATCAAAATGAGAGCCATTTTTAGGGATATCTGATGGACTAAGATTGATAGTGATTTTTTGAGCTGGGAAATTGAAATTTTGACTTAGTAAAGTTGCCTTAACTCTTTCTGTGCTTTCTTTGATGGTAGAATTTGCAAGACCCACTATACTAAAACCTGGCAAACCTCTTGTGAAAGTTGATTCTACATCGATAATATCAAGCTCTGTAGAAAAACTTGCACATTTTAGTTTTTTCATTTGTTCTTTTTGGATTTTTTCTTAAAGTCTTTATCAAATTTTTGGCGTTTTAAAAAAGAAAGTTTTTCTATAAACAAATGCCCATCAAGATGATCAACTTCATGTTGAATAGCCACTGCTAAAAAATCATGCGCTTGCAAACTTTGTGGCTTTCCAAACCTATCTTGATAATCAAGTTGTATATTTTTATAACGCATTACATCTTCATAAAAACCTGGTATACTTAAACAACCTTCATTGCAAGAAATTTTTTCATCATCCAAAGGTGTTATAATAGGATTAATAATTTCTAAAAGAGTTTGCTTATCCTCTTTTTGCTCACCTTCTTCATCACCAATATCTACAAGCAAAGCTCTAATTGGCACATCAATTTGAATAGCAGCCAAGCCTACGCCCTTATTAGCTATCATTGTTTCATACATATCATCTAAAAGTATATGTAAATCTTTATCAAAATTTTCTACTTTTTTTGACTCTAAAAATAATCTTGGATTAGGATAGGTAATTATTTTTCTTATCATTTTTCTTTTTCCACTATTATAAAGGGTTCTAAATTTTTTCCTGAATCTTTTAAAGCTTCAATGCATTTTTCTATTAATTCTTCACCCTTACTATCTTGATTAACAGCACTTATAGCCACTTCAACATCTACTTCTATTTCTTTATCTGCTAGGAAAAAATTTGAATTTTCTAAAGATTCTAAAATTTTATTACATATTTCTTGTGCTTTTTCTAAATTTGTATGAGAAATCATCATAGCAAAAATATTGTTTCCACAATGGGCTACTATATCGCTTGAAGAGACATTTTTACTAAAAATTCTACACACACCTTTTAAAAAAGCATTTTTTTCTTTTTGAGTATAAGTTTGCTCAAGAATTTCTTCTTTTACTCTAAAAAATATTAAGGAAGTATGATAATTATATTTTGCATTACTTTCAATGCTTTTTTCTAAATTTTCTAAAAAATATTTTTTATTATAAACTCCAAATTTAGAATCAAAATCACTTTGCTCTTCTATATGTTTATAAGTTTGTCTAACCTCATCAAAACTTTCTTTAATCTCATCTGAATATTTATCTAAAATACTAGAAAATCTTGAAAGATCTGCTTCAAGAGCGTGAATTACATTAGATACTGCTAAATTTCCTGTGCTAATAGCAAGTTCTGAATTACGTCTTCTTAACATATCTTTAACTGTTTCAAGATGTCTATAAATCATAGCAATGTATTGCAATAATGCCGAAGTAGAACTAAAACTTTTTTTGATTTCTTGTTCTATATTTGCACGTTTGATACCATCATCGTTTTGCTCAAATTCCATAATCTCGCTAACTTTTTTCTTAAAAGCTACCGGACGTTCTTCAAGCATTTTTTGAAAATAAACTCCATAATTAGTTGGTGTTGGAGGTACATTATCTTTTACAAGCTCAGTCAAAATAGACTTTGCAAATTTTTCAAATTCACCTCCACTAATTTTTTGAATTTTTGGAGCTTCTTTGGCTGGAGTTGGATCACTACTTAAATTTAAATCAGCAAATAAATCATCATCTAACATTGCTATGCTTTTCCTTATTTAAAACTTTTTTCCAAAACCTTATCGATTAAGCCATATTCTTTAGCTTCTACAGCACTCATAAAAAAGTCTCTATCAGTGTCTTTTTCTATTTTAGAGAGTTTTTGTTTGGTGTTTTTAGCCAAAATATCATTTAAAATCGCTTTTAATCTTAGAATTTCTTTTGCTTGAATTTCTATATCAGTTGCTTGCCCTCTTGCTCCACCTAATGGCTGATGGATCATAATTCTTGAATTTGGCAGAGCAAATCTTTTCCCTGGAGCACCACAACTAAGCAAAAATGCACCCATTGAAGCAGCTTGACCAATACAAATAGTACTTACATCAGCTTTAATATAATTCATCGTATCATAAATACTAAATCCACTGGTTACAACCCCACCTGGTGAGTTAATATAAAGATAAATATCTTTTTGAGGATCTTCAGCCTCTAAAAACAAAAGCTGAGCTACAATAGAAGCAGCAAGATCATCATTGATCTCGCCACTTAGCATGATAATTCTATCTTTTAAAAGTCTTGAATAAATATCATAACTTCTTTCGCCCCTGCTTGTTTTTTCAACCACATAAGGTATGTATGAGCTCATTATTTTTCACTTTCTTTTTCAGTTTTCTTTTTGTCATTTTTTTTGAAAATATCAGCAAAAAGTTTTTCTTCGATTAAAGACATTTTAATAGCAGGCAATGCACCTTGTTTTTTGTAATTATCTAAATGTTCTTGCGGGTTAAAACCATATCTATAAGCTTCAAAATAAATCGCTTGGATTAATTCTTGATCGCTTACTGTAATATTTCTAAGTTTTGCTAGCTCGTCTATAATGAAAGTTAATTTTACGCTTTTTTGTGCATCTTCTTTAAAACTTTCTCTTTTTTCTTTATATTTAGCCTCATCTTTAAATTCTTTTAATTCTTCTTCGCTTAAAGTTCTCAAAGAGCTTCTAAATTGCATATCTGTTTCTTGCTCTACTATATTTCTTGGTAAAACAAAGTCAAACTTAGCTACCAAAGCTTCTGCAAATTGATTTTTAAGCTCATCATTGATAAGTTTAAAGATTTTTTCATTTTTTAGTTGTTCTTTTAATTTTGCATCTAATTTTTCAACACTTGGTTCTTTTTCTTCAGGTAACAAGCTTTTTAAAAGCTCTTCATTTAACTCAGGTAATTTAAGTTCTTGAATTTCATGAATTTTTACTTTAAATACCGCATCTTTTCCTGCTAAATGCGCTGCACCATATTCTTTTGGAAAAGTTACATTAATATCTTTTTCCTCACCTGCTTTTAAACCAATCATACCTTCTTCAAATCCTGGTATGAATTGTTTTGAACCAATTTCTAAAACATAATTTTGAGCTTTTCCACCATCAAAAGCTTTACCATCAACAAAACCTTCAAAATCAAATTTAGCAAAATCGCCTTCTTTTAAAGCTCTCGCTTCTTTAATCGCTTCAGGAGTAGCAAATCTTTTTAATAATTCTTCTTTTTTTGCATCAATTTCTTTTTGAGTTACTTTTGGTGTATTATAAGTTGGAATTAGTTCTTCATATCCATCTAATTTTACTTCTGGTCTAAAAGATAATACCATTTGAGCCTCAATAGCGCCATCTTTTCTATCAAATTTTTCAAAATATGGCTCACCTACTAAATCTTTAGCCTCTTTTTTAACTTCTTTTAAAGCACCATCTACAGCATTTCTTAAAAGATCTTGCTCCGCATCTCTTGTAAGCTCTTTTTCATATCTTTTAAGTATAGCAGCAACAGGAACTTTTCCTGCTCTAAAACCATCCATTTTCATAGTTTTAGATGCTTTTTTAGCTAATTTTTCAACTTCTGCTTTAATAGCTCCTTGAGCAATTTTCACAGTAGCATTTGCATTTGCAAAATCAATTAGTTTTGCTGTAACTTCCATAATATTTTCCCTTTTTAAATAAAATTTTTTGATAATATACCAAAATTTTCCTTATCACTTTATATAAAAATAAAAATATGTTAAAATTTTAATTTTTGATGGAGAAAAAATGCAAGAAAAATTTGAACAATCAGTAAAAAATATGTTAGAGATTATTGGGGAAAATCCACAAAGAGAAGGGCTTTTAAAAACTCCTACTAGAGTTTTTAAGGCTTTTGAATTTTTAAATAGCGGTTATAAACAAGATCCAAAACAAATACTAAATGATGCCTTATTTGAAAGCTCAAACAATGAAATGGTTTTAGTAAGAGATATAGAATTTTACAGTCTTTGCGAACATCATCTTTTGCCTTTTTTTGGGCGCGTGCATGTTGCGTATATACCAGATAAAAAAGTCGTAGGACTTAGTAAAATTCCACGCCTTGTAGAAGTTTTTGCAAGACGCTTACAAATTCAAGAACAACTCACAGAGCAAATCGCAGAAGCACTAATGGAACATGTAGGTGCAAAAGGCGTTGGGGTGGTTATTGAAGCAAGACATATGTGTGTTGAAATGCGTGGGGTACAAAAGGCAAATTCTACTACTAGCACTTCAGCATTAAGAGGTAGTTTTTTAAAAAGTGAAAAAACAAGAAAAGAATTTTTTACCTTAATTAACTCAGCAAAACAGGTTAGATTTTAATGGGTTTAGAAAAACTTCGTAGCAAAATTGCTTCACAAAATCTTGCCAGTGTTTTTGGACAAATTACTAAAATTTCAAGCACTAGTATAGAAATAAATGGCTTAAAAACTAGCATAGGTGATATTATTAAAATAGTTTCTAGTGAAGATGAGAGTAAAGAAGCTATGGCTATGGTAGTAGAAGTAGATGAGAATTTAAGTTATTTAAGTCCTTTTGGTTTTGTGGAAGGTTTTAAAATAGGTGATCGTGCTTTTATTAACGATGCAGGTATGCAAATAGGTGTTAGTGATGAACTTTTAGGAAGAGTAGTTGATCCTTTTATGCGACCAAAAGATGGTAAAGGACCTATTGAGGCAAGTAAATTTATGCCTATTATGCGTGCACCTATTGATGCAATGAAACGAGGTTTGATAGAGGAAGTCTTTCCAGTAGGAGTTAAAACAATAGATGCGCTTTTAACTTGTGGGGTAGGACAAAAGCTTGGGATTTTTGCAGGAAGTGGGGTTGGTAAATCAACCCTTATGGGCATGATAGTAAAAAATTCCAAAGCTCCGATTAAAGTCATAGCTTTAATCGGTGAGCGCGGTAGAGAAATTCCTGAATTTATACAAAAAAATCTTGGTGGTAAACTTGATGATACTGTCATCATCGTTGCAACAAGTGATGATAGTGCGCTGATGAGAAAATACGGAGCATTTTGCGCTATGAGTGTGGCAGAGTATTTTAAAGAACAAGGCAAAGATGTGTTATTTATCATGGATAGTGTAACGCGTTTTGCTATGGCTCAAAGAGAAATAGGCCTAGCTCTAGGTGAACCACCTACGACAAAAGGCTATCCGCCAAGCGTTTTAAGTCTTTTACCTCAGCTTATGGAGCGCGCAGGAAAAGAAGAAGGTAAAGGCACTATAACAGCATTTTTTACCGTGTTGGTTGATGGAGATGATATGAGTGATCCAATAGCTGATCAAAGCAGATCAATACTTGATGGGCATATAGTGCTTAGTCGCGAACTTACTGACTTTGGAATTTATCCACCTATAAATATACAAAATTCAGCCTCAAGGGTTATGGGTGATATTATTAGTGATGAACACAAACTAGCTGCTAGAAAATTTAAACGTTTAAATTCTTTGCTTAAAGAAAATGAGGTTTTACTTAGAATTGGTGCTTATCAAAAAGGCACTGATAAAGAACTTGATCAGGCTATCGCTAAAAAAGACTTTATGCAACAATTTCTTAGTCAAAATCCTGAAGAAAGTTTTGAATTTGAAGATACTATCAATATGCTAAAAATGATTGATACACAATAATTGGAATGATTTTTGCTTTTTCATGATAAAAAGTCATGAAAAAAGGATGGATCATGTCAAATATAGCTTTTTTAGATCATCAACAAAGCTTGGGTTTAAAATACACCGATATTTGTCAAAATATCTTTGAAAGAGAAATTTTTACACATATGTTTTTAGAGTGTATAAGCTATCTTTTATTAGAAAATAAAGCTAAATTAAAATACTTAAAAATTATTAATTCAAAAGAAGAATTTATCGTTGAATTTAAAATCAACAATCAAAAAAAATCATTTATTATCAATGATAAAAAAATACTAAATGCAGAATTTAGTGCAAAAAGAATAACTCAAGATGAGTATGAAAGAGAAATCGCTAGAATTTATCAAATAGAAAGATATTTAAAAACACAAAGCAATCTTCAAAATTTTTCTAGCGAAATTAACACTACCATGAAAAATCTTTTTAAAGATATGGATGAGTTTAAAAACTATATCGATATGCTTGAAGCAAAAGAAAACACTCACAATCACTACTTATCAAAAATTTATAATATAGCTTAATATTAACCAAACTTTGCCGATAATACTACTAATCCAAACAAAAGGAGTATGTTATGGGCGAAGTTACTAACAACCAAGCAAGTTTAATGCTTAACATTGCAACTACTATGATGAAAAAAACCATAGAAGCCAATGAAAATGCAGTAATGCAAGTACTTGAAGGCGTAAATGCAAACCCTGCTCCAACTACTACTCCTAGCACTAGTTCAGGATTGCTTGACATTTACGCTTAATTTTTCTCTTCGATTCAAAAATTTTGGCATAGCTTTTGCTTTTTTAAGGCTAAGCAATATTTTTGAAGAGAAGAGTTATGTTTGTAAATTCTAATGTCAATCCGTATCAGAATTTTGCAAATTATCCTTTTGCAAAGACTGGACACGCGGAAGAAAAAAAAGAAAATACCAATATTAAAAGTGATTTACTTGATATAAAAGGTTCTAATTTAGATTATGAAGTAAGCTATGCAAGCGAGTTTGGTTTTAGAATCAATGAGCAAGGTTTTTTTGAAAAAGATCTTAATAAAACGGCTGCTTTGCCTCTTGATTATGATATTAATATAAAAAGCATAAGAGAAATTTCAAAACAACTTATAAAGCTTGATGAAAATTTAAACTATAACAAAATAGACTTACCAAGACTTTTAAACACTTATCATAATACACTAAAAACCATCAATCATGAATTTCAAAAAAATGATAATAGTTTTTTAAGTAAAGCACAAATTTCAGAATTAAATCAAGGTTATAGCTATACTTATGAAGGAAAAATTTTAAAAGTTTATGAAAATGCCAAAAGTTTACAAAATGCAAAAGAAGCAAATAAAAATCTAAATACCTTAATGCTTGATAACAAAATAGGAGACTTTGCATTCAATGCGAGCATTGAAAACACGGCTAGTAATCCTATCATAAGACCTTATCTAAACCGACAAGGCGAAGTTTCTAAAAGTGGATTATTGCTTAATTATATTTATCATGATTTAAAAGAACAAAATAATCAAAAGGCTAATTTCTTTTTAACTCCTATTGAGTTAGATATGTCTTCTAATGTAAATTTTCAAAAACTCATGAGAGGTCAAATGAGTATGCAAGATTATCTAAGTGAAAGCAATAAAGAAAAAATGAGTTTTGATTTATATTTATATATCAATGGAGTAGATAAAAACAACACCACAGAAGATAAACTTTCAGTTTTCTTTCAACAATACATCAACTATCAACACAGTATCAACATGCAAGAATTTGCTAATTCAAGTTCTATTTATAGTCTTTATAGTGAGCAAATTAGCAAAGATTTTGAAGCTTTAAAAAAAGAGTTTAATCAAAATGATTCTAATATCGATCTTGAAAAAATTAATACTCAAAAAGAACTTTTAGATACCCAATTTTTAGAAAATCGCAAAAGACAAGCAAGCATTAATAAAATTTTACACTCATATTTAAATGCAATGGCTTAACTTGTGCTAAAATAATAAAAAATTTTACACAAGTTAAATCCATTTAGTTTAATGTTAAATTTAACATTTTAGTGTATATTAACAAAAAAGATAAAAATTATCCTAATTAAAGGAGTGTAATTTTGAAAGTATATTTAGATAATAATGCAACAACACAACTTGCACCAGAAGCTTATGAGCTTATGAAACCTTTTTTAAAAGAACATTATGGTAATCCAAACAGCCTTCATCAATGGGGTAGTGCAACTCACCCTGCTTTAAAAGAAGCTATGGATAAACTTTATGCAGGACTTGGGGCAAGCGATTTAGATGACATCATTATCACTTCCTGTGCCACAGAGAGTATCAACTGGGTATTAAAAGGTGTGTATTTTGATAGAATTTTAAATAGCGATAAAAATGAAGTAATTATTTCTAGTGTAGAACATCCTGCAGTAGCAGCTAGTGCTATGTTTTTAAAATCTTTAGGAGTAAAAGTCATAGAACTTGGCGTTGATCATGAGGGTGTTTCTAGTGTAAAAGATCTAAAAGAAGCTATTTCAGATAAAACTGCCCTAGTAAGCATTATGTGGGCAAATAATGAAACTGGTATGATTTTTCCTATAGAAGAAATGGCTCAAATTGCTCATGAATATGGAGCATTATTTCATACTGATGCAACTCAAGCTGTTGGGAAAATCAAGGTTAATTTTGCAAAAGCTGGGGTTGATTTTGCTTCATTTTCTGCACATAAATTCCATGGTCCAAAAGGTGTAGGTGGACTTTATATTAAAAAAGATATAGAATTAACTCCGCTTTTACATGGTGGTGAGCATATGGGTGGTAGAAGAAGTGGAACTTTAAATGTGCCATATATTATAGCAATGGCAGAAGCTTTAAGAATTGCAAATACTATGCTTGATTTTGAAAACTCACACATTAGAAGATTAAGAGATAAATTAGAAGATTTAATTTTAGCTATGCCTGATACAAGTGTAGTTGGAGATAGATCAAGAAGGGTTCCTAATACCATCTTAGCAAGCATTAAAGGCGTAGAAGGCGAGGCTATGCTTTGGGATTTAAACAAAAATGGTATAGCAGCAAGCACCGGTTCAGCCTGTGCTAGCGAAGCACTTGAGAGCAATCCTATCATGGAGGCAATTGGTGCTGAAAATGATTTAGCTCATACTGCCCTAAGACTTTCTTTATCAAGATTTAACACAGAAGATGAAATTGATTATGCAGCAGAGCAAATAAAAAAAGCAACGCAAAGACTTAGAGCAATCTCAAGTACTTATGCATATAAGCCTGAAAATATTTAAAGGATAAAAAATGGCAAAGAATAATTTAATTGGCGGATCAATTTGGGATGAGTATTCTCAAAAAGTACAAGATAGAATGAATAACCCTCAACATATGGGCGAATTCACACAAGAAGATGCACAAAAAGCAAATGCAAAACTTATTGTTGCAGATTTTGGAGCTGAAAGCTGTGGTGATGCAGTTAGACTTTATTGGTTGGTAGATGAAAAAACTGATAAAATCATTGATGCTAAATTTAAAAGTTTTGGCTGTGGTACAGCAATAGCAAGTAGTGATACTATGGTTGATCTTTGTATAGGTAAAACCGTAGATGAGGCTGTAAAAATTACAAATTTAGATGTTGAATTTGCTATGAGAGATAACCCTGAAACTCCTGCAGTTCCACCGCAAAAAATGCACTGCTCAGTTATGGCTTATGATGTTATCAAACAAGCTGCGGCGCATTATAAAGGTGTTAATCCTGAGGATTTTGAAGATCAAATCATAGTTTGTGAGTGTGCTAGAGTAAGCCTTGGAACCATTAAAGAAGTAATTAAACTAAATGATTTACATACAGTAGAAGAAATAACGCAATTTACCAAAGCAGGTGCTTTTTGTAAATCTTGTGTTAAGCCTGGAGGACATGAGAAAAAAGATTATTATCTTGTAGATATTTTAGCTGAAACTAGGGCTGAAATGGAAAGAGAAAAGCTAAAAGATCAAAGTAAAACAGATATTGCTTTTGATGATATGACCATGGTTAAACAACTAAAAGCAGTAGAGGCTGTTTTAGATAGCGATGTGCGTCCTATGCTACATGGTGATGGTGGAGATTTAGAAGTAATTGATATCCAAAAAAGTGACAATAAAAATATAGATATATATATACGTTATCTTGGAGCATGTAGCGGCTGTTCAAGTGGGAGTGGTGCAACCTTATATGCTATAGAAAATATCTTACAAGAAGAACTTAGTCCAAATATACGCGTTATACCTGTTTAAGCAGTTTTTCTGCTTAAACTTTAAATTTCAAGCCTTTTTATGTTAAAATAACACGTTAATAAAAATTTAAAAAGGCTATTTATGCAAAGACTTCAAACCTTTGTTAAAAGTGAAACTTTTCCTGGTGTTTTACTAATATTTTTTACCGTACTTGCACTCATTTTACAAAATAGTTCTTTAACGGATCAATATACTAACTTTTTAAATATTCCTTTTGGCTTTCAAGCTGGAAGTTTAGAAATTTTCAAACCTTTACTTTTATGGATTAATGATGGACTTATTGCAATCTTTTTCTTTGCCATAGGACTTGAATTAAAATATGAAGTAACAAGAGGGCAACTCAATAGTATAAAGGCTATGTCTTTACCTGTATTTGCTGCACTTGGCGGTATGATAGTGCCTGCTTTGATTTTTGCGTTTTTTAACTATAAGGATCCTTTTGCTTTGCAAGGTTGGGCTATACCAACGGCTACTGATGTAGCTTTTGCGGTTGGTATTTTAATGCTTTTAGGCAAAAGAGTACCTACTTCTTTAAAATTATTCTTACTTTCTTTAGCTATTTTTGATGATTTAGGCGCGATTATTGTGATTGCTTTATTTTATACAAGTGAGCTTTCAGTTTTTGCTATGATTGCTGCTTTGGTGTGTATTTTAGCACTTTATTTGCTAAATCATTTCCACGTTACCAAAAAATCTTTTTATATCATCATAGCTATAGTATTTTGGATAAGCATGTTAAAAAGTGGGGTGCATGCAACTTTGGCAGGTGTGATTACTGCTTTATTTATACCACTTCAAACAAAAAGCGGTGAGTCTTTCTTAAAAGAAATAGAACATGATTTAGCACCCTGGGTAAGTTATTTCATCTTACCTATTTTTGCTTTTGCAAATGCGGGAGTTGATTTAAAAGATATGGATCCAAGTTTTATGTTTTCTTCGGTTAGCTTAGGTATTATTTTAGGATTATTTTTAGGAAAACAAATTGGAGTATTTTTATTTTCATATATTAGTATAAAACTAGGGCTAGCAAAACTTCCACAAAATGTTAATTTCAAACAACTTTACGGGGTTTGTATACTCACAGGTATAGGTTTTACTATGAGCTTTTTTATAGATGGCCTAGCTTATCAAAATAGTGATATTTTTGCATATTCAGACAAACTTGCAATTTTAGTAGCTTCATTATTAAGCGCTATAGTTGGATATGTTTACTTAAAACTTATTTATAGTTTTAAAAAATGAAATTAAGAAGCTTCCAAAACTTTTTATCACTTGAAATTTTAGGAGGATTGTTGCTTTTATTAGCAACGATCTTTGCCTTGCTACTTAAAAATAGTCCTTATGGACAACACTATATGGATTTTTTAAGTGTAGAAATGGGTGTAAAAGTAGGTGCTTGGGAACTTTTTAAGCCTTCTTTATTGTGGATTAATGATGGTCTTATTGCAATCTTTTTCTTTGCCATAGGACTTGAATTAAAAAAAGAATTTGTTCAAGGAGAGTTTAAAACTCTTAGTAATATTACCCTACCCTTAATGGCTGCTATAGGCGGTATAGTTGCGCCTGCTTTGATATTTTGTGCTATCAATTTTAACGATGCTTATGTTTTAAAAGGTTGGGCTATACCAACGGCAACTGATACTGCATTTGCTCTAGTTATACTTACAATGCTAAAACAACGCATACCAAGTTCTTTAAAAATATTCTTAGTATCTTTAGCGATTTTTGATGATGTAGGAGCTATTTTAATCATTGCTATTTTTTATACAGGAGAGCTTTCAACTTTAGCCTTTTTTGTTGCCTTTTGCTGTATTGTGGGTCTATTTTTACTTAATCGCTTGGGTAATGAAAGAAAATCATTTTATTATATACTTGGAGCATTACTTTGGCTTAGTGTATTAAAAAGTGGAGTGCATGCAACTTTAGCAGGTATTATCACAGCTTTATTTATACCTGTATATACAAAAAACAACCATGCTTTATTAGAAGAAATCGAGCATGGTTTAAAATTTTGGATAGCTTTTATAATACTACCACTTTTTGCTTTTGCCAATGCAGGGGTTGATCTTTCAAAAATTGAAGCTCATATGCTATTTAGCGGTGTAAGTGTAGGGATTTTCTTGGGCTTATTTGTTGGAAAACAACTAGGTGTATTTGGCTTTGCTTATATGGCAATTAAACTTAAACTTGCAAAACTACCAAAAGATGCTAATTTTAAACAACTCTATGGAGTTTGTATACTCACAGGCATAGGTTTTACCATGAGCTTTTTTATAGACGCCCTTGCCTATGAAGTAAGTGATATATTTAATTTTGTGGATAATTTTGCTATTTTACTAGCTTCCTTAGCTTCAGGTGTATTTGGCTATTTTTATCTGCGCTTTGTAAAATAATTAAGTTTTTTTTAAATTAAATAAGATATAATTTCATTTCTTATTTAATATTTGGCCCATTCGTCTAGCGGTTAGGACATCGCCCTTTCACGGCGGTAACACGAGTTCGAGTCTCGTATGGGTCACCACTTTTAACTTCTAATTACAAAAATATTAAAAATAGTAATTTTCCATAACTAAGCTTAATTTATAATCAATACATCAAATAAATATTCTAAAAGTAAAAAATATAAATAAATTTACCTACTGACAAGCTTGTAAGATTTTATGAAAATACTATGGATAATAAGGCTTATCCTTTAAGAATTTATAAGATAGAATTTTAACTTTCTTTATTTTCTCCATCTTTAAAAGAAAATATAGGCAAACTTAAACCATAATATATAGCCAAAAGTCTTGCTATGGTTCCTACAATCAATGAAGCAAGAATTACCCATAACTCATCTACGCCCAAAATATACAATATATAATACAAAGCCCCTGTTAATATAGCAACACCCGCATAAATTTCTTTTTGAAATACAAGTGGTATCCTAGCACACAATATATCTCTTAATATCCCACCAAATACACCAGTAATTACAGCTGAACTCACAGCCACTATAAAACCATACCCCATTTGTATTGCAATTTGTGCACCTAAAACACTAAAAACAACCAAACCTATAGCATCTAAAATCAAAAAAAGTTTTTCAAGCCTTATAACATATTTGGCAATTTTTGTTGTAATCATAGCTGCAACACAAATTAAAATCACATACTCAGGAGTTTTAATCCAAGTTAGCGGATGATGATCAAGCAAAATATCTCTAATAGAACCTCCGCCAATAGCTGTTACCAAAGCTATAAATATCACTCCAAAAAGATCCATTTTATGTCTTCCCGCAGCAATAGCTCCTGTCATTGCATCAACAGTAATTCCGATAATATAAAGTATAGTTAAAAGCATAAATGAGTTTTCAAAAAACCCTTGTTAAAACAAGGGTTAATTTTTACTTACAATATCAATGATATTTTGAGCTACTTTTTTAGCAATAGGATCAACAAATTCAGCAGGAGAGGTAAATCCTACACAAGAGCAGTTAATCTCACCTAAAACATATTTATCTTTACCATTTTCATCTGTATCTAAGATAAAATCAGCAGTCCAAATCAAAGGAATATCGTAATTTCCAAGTTTTGAGCGAATTTCCGGCAATGTTGCTAAAAACCAATCTACTAATTCTTGCCAATCTTTTGGCTCATCATATCTATATTTTGCACCTGAAAAAAGTGTAGCAGAGAATGCATCAGCACCTTCTGCAGGCTTTTTATGCACTACATAAATTGGAGTATGATAAAGCATTAAAATTCTAATTTCACCTTCTTTAATACGCGGTAAGAAAGTCATATCTACAAGCATACCATTATCACCTATAATGTATTGCTCACAAAAGTCCATAAACTCACCAAGTTCTCTTTCTTCTGTGTGATTATCTTTTGCTTCTGTGCATTTGATTTTTGCATTTAATGGCACGCTCACAGCCCCTGCTGGCAACTCATCTATCAATCTCACACGCCAAATTCCCTCACCCGTTGAACCACGATTTTGTTTTAAAACCCTCTCACCCTTTGCTAAAGTTTTTGGGAAACTTTCTTTAAAAGTTTTGATATCATAATACGCATAAGTATCTTCAGGTACTAAAGCCGTTTTATTAAGCTTGGTAAGCGCATCTTTAGCGCCATATCCTATCATCGCATCAGGATGAGGCATACCTATAACACCATTTGCACAAAGTTTTCTAAGCATATCAAAATACTCGTTTTCTTCTTTTAAATTTCCAGGATTAATTCTAGAAACATAAGCATCAGCATTGTTTTTTACATATTCATAAATTTCATCTTTCTTTTCAACTTCAAAAAAGATAACCTCAGCATTCCAACCTTGTTCTTTTAAGGCGTTTACCATAGGCATAGTATCTTTTCTGTGGCCATCTTCACCTTTATCGCTACCACCTCTAACTTCAAAAAACACAATATTTTTTTTCATATTTCTCCCTTTTTAAAGATATTTTATCATCATATCTAAATAAGTATTAAATTTTTATTTATTTTTTACATAAACTCGTTGTAAATTTTGCAAATTTGAGCTTGCATTTAAAAGCAAAGTATCAGCCATGCAAATTGCCACCATAGCATTTACCACAACACTACCCCTTATACCCACACAAGGATCATGTCTGCCTTTTAACTCGTGTATAATATTTTCTCCTTGAATATTTTGCGTTTGTTGGGGTAAAAATATAGAAGGAGTTGGCTTAAAATATGTTTTTATATCAATAAAATCCCCATTAGAAATTCCACCTAAGATCCCACCGCTATGATTGCTTAAAAACACCCCATCTTTTAGCTCATCATTATTTTGACTTCCATACATATAGCTACTTTGAATGCCACTTCCTATTTCTATAGCTTTAACCGCATTAACTCCCATAATTGCATGAGCAAGTTTAGAATCAAGCTTATCATACAAAGGCTCACCCAAGCCTTTTATAGGGTTTCTCACTCTAGTAAAAACTCTAGCACCTATGCTATTTTTTGCCTTTTTAGCTTTTAAAATTTCATCTTTAAAACTTTGCTCTAAATTTTTATCTAAAGCATAAACTTCACTATTTTTAGCATAATCAAAATCAAACTCATCATTACTAAGTTTGCTATCAATACTTCCTACTCCAAAAACCCCACTCATTATCTCTATATCAAATTCTTTTAAAAGCATTTGTGCTACAGCTCCTGCTGCTACTCTTGCTACACTTTCTCTAGCACTAGCTCTTCCACCACCTCTATAATCTCTAATGCCATATTTATGATAATAAGTAAAATCAGCATGCGCAGGACGAAATACATCTTTTTCATAATCTTTTGAGCGTGTATTTTCATTATACACCAAAACACTTATAGGAGTTCCTGTTGTATAACCCTCAAAAACCCCACTTAAAACTTGAGCTTTATCTTCTTCTTTTCTAGGGGTACTAAATTTATTTTGACCAGGTTTTCTTTTATCTAGCATTTCTTGTAAAAAATCAAAATCAAACTTCACCCCTGCTGGCATACCATCTATTATACAACCTATAGCTTGACCATGGGATTCACCAAAGCTTGTAAATTTAAATCTTACTCCAAAGCTATTCATAGTTTTCCTAATTTCTCAAGTGCGATTTTAGCACATTGTTGTTGGGCTTCTTTTTTACTACCTGCTGTAGATCTTGCTACTTCTATGCCTTGAATTTTCACTGCGATTTCAAATTGCTTTTTATGATCAGGCCCAAAAGCCTTTACTACAATATACTCAGGTGTGCCTGCCATATTTGCCTGCGTAATTTCTTGTAATCTTGTTTTATAGTCTTTAAACAAACTTTGTGTGTCAATATGCGGATAAACTTCATTAAGTAAGTTTAATGCTATATTTTTAGTTTTTTCAAAACCTATTTCTAAATACAAAGCCCCCATTAGTGCTTCAAAAGCATCAGAAAGTATGGAAGGTTTATTGCGTCCATCGTTATTTTCTTCTGCGATAGACATAAAAATACATGCTCCAAGATCAAGTTTTTGCGCTAAAGTTGCAAAAGATTTTTCATTCACCAAAGCTGCTCTAAGTTTAGAAAGATTTCCTTCTGAGTCTTTTTGAAATTTAAAAAACAAAAACTCCCCTACCACTAAATCCATCACAGCATCACCTAAAAACTCTAATCTTTCGTTATTATAAGGCTTTTTATAGCTTTTATGCGTCAAAGCTTCGATAAGCAATTGCTCATTTTTAAAATGATAATTTAATCTTTCTTGGAGTTTTTTAAGCATTTATTGACCTTTCTTCTTGGAGCTTTAAGGCTGCATTTCTTGCTAGCTCATCACAACGCTCATTTAATTCATGGCCATTGTGTGCTTTGATCCAAAAAGCAGTTATTTTATGATCTTTAGCTACATTTAAATACTCTTTCCAAAGATCAATATTTTTTTTACCCTTAAAATCTTTTTTTACCCAACCTTCAAGCCATTCATTAATACTTTGTACCATTAAATTTGAATCTGTGTATAACTTTACCTCACATGGTTCTTTTAAAGCTTTTAAAGCCTCTATAATAGCCATTAATTCCATACGGTTGTTTGTTGTATTCTCACACGCCCCACTTTGTTCTTTTTGATGATTTTTATAAGTTAAAACATAAGCCCACCCTCCAAAGCCAGGGTTGTTTAAACACGAGCCGTCTGTATAAATTTCAATATTTTTCAAGCTTTTACCTCATAATAAATCTCGCATTTTCCAAATTCATAACAAAATGGACAATGATAAAAAAACAAAGGACTTTGATTTTTACAATTATTACACACATAAGTAAAGCTAAGATTTGCACTTAGCTTATTATCGTTTAAAATTTTTAAAATTTTTAGTTTATGATTTTTGATAGGAATAGCTTTTGTGATTAATTTTTTTGCATAAAAAAACTCATGGTATTTTTCATCTTCAAGATTAAGCGGACTTTTGCATTCATTAAGCAAATCAATGACATTTTCAAATTGAGGCATTTGAGTAAGTTTATCTTTATAATGCAAAAAGCAAAGTCTTAAAATATACTCATTATCCTTACTCAAAGCTAAAATTTCTTTTAGTTTTTGTTCTTGCTCTTTAGAACTTGCTTGAATTTTTAAAGCTTTTATCAAGGCTTTTTCTGCATATATATTTTCTCCTAGCTCAAACAAACACTCTAAAACATCTAAAACCTTGTCATAATCTTTGAGTTTTAAATAAACAATTTTTAAAAGTTTTAAGCTTTCTTTATTGCGTGCTTTAATTTTTAAGGCATTTAACAAAGCTTCTACACTACGCTCTAAAAATCCTGCTTTTAGATAAACTTGTGCTAGTGAAAAAAAGATAAATTCTTTTTGGCTTGCTTCATTTGCTTTTTGCAAAGCTATGAGATAAATCCCCACAGCTTTTTCAAATTCACCACTTTTGGTAAAAATTTGAGCTAAGAAATTTAAATTTTCTATGCTTAAATTGGCATTTTTTAAAATTTGTTGGTGTGTGGAATTAATTTCAAATTTTTTTACAAAACGATCAAGTTTGCTTTTTTGGTCTTTACTTGCAACAATACGCCATATATAATGTGAGCTAGCTATGATAAAAACCAAAGCAGTTAAAACAATAAGACCAAATAAAGGATCGCGGTATTCTACAAAGAAAAAATCCATAACCTTACAACTTAATTTTCAAATTTATAACAATTATAGCTAAATGCTTATATAATTTTCTTTAAGGTTTAAAGATGATAGAACAAGCAAGTATAGAACAACTTTTACAAAAAACAGATATTGTTGATATCATAGCTCATTATGTTGAAGTAAAAAAACAAGGCTCAAGCTATGTTTGCGTTTGTCCTTTTCATGATGATAAAAATCCTAGTATGCATATTAATTCTATTAAAGGGTTTTATCATTGTTTTGCATGCAAGGCTGGGGGTAATGTTTTTAAATTTGTAATGGATTATGAGAAATTAAACTTCGTTGAAGCGGTGGAAAAAGTTGCTTCATGGAGTAATTTTTCACTTACTTATATCTCGCAAAAACAAGATAATAAAAAATCCATCATTCATATCTTGCCTACTCTTAATGCTTTTTACAAACAAAACCTAGCTAAAAACAAAGAAGCTTTAGCTTATCTTTATAAAAGAGGCTTAAATGATGAGGATATCAGAACCTTTGAACTAGGCTTTGCGCCAAGTTCCAATGAAACACTAAGACTGCTACAAAATGAGCAAATCACTCAAGAAGAAGCTTTAGAGGTAGGTGCGATAAAACAAAATGAAAATGGCGCTTATGCAAGTTTTATCAACCGCATTACTTTTAGTATTTATGATCATAAAAATTTGCTTATAGGCTTTGGTGGTAGAACTTTAGATGAAACAAATATGGCAAAATATGTTAATTCTCCCCAAAGCAAACTTTTTGATAAATCACGCGTTTTTTATGCACTCAATTTAGCAAAAGATGCCATTTATAAACAAAAAGAAATGATAATTTGCGAGGGCTATATGGATGCTATAGCCTTTCATAAAGCAGGATTTAAAAATGCTGTGGCAGTTTTAGGAACAGCTTTGGGTGAAAATCACATACCCTTGATAAAAAGATTAGAAGCAAGGGTGATTTTGTGTTTTGATAATGATAATGCAGGGTTTAATGCTGCTGTGCGTTCAGCACATTTGCTAAGTTTAGCAAAAATTGATGGAAAAGTAGTCTTAATAGAAGGTGGAAAAGATCCGGCTGAACTTGTAGCAAGCCATCAAGAAAAATTACTTTTTAATATTTTAGAAAAAGGCATAGAGCTTGGAGAATTTTATATAAGAAGTTTGATTGCAAGTTGTGATTTAAGCTCAGCACTTAGTAAACAAAAGGCTTTAGAAGAGGCGCAAAAATACACTTTTAATCTTGAGCCTTTAGTAGCAAATTCTTACACTACCTTAGTAGCAAATCTTTTGGGTGTAAATATTAATGATATTAAACTTTCTA
This sequence comes from Campylobacter sp. CNRCH_2014_0184h, assembly GCF_025772985.1. Classification (NCBI taxonomy): domain Bacteria; kingdom Pseudomonadati; phylum Campylobacterota; class Epsilonproteobacteria; order Campylobacterales; family Campylobacteraceae; genus Campylobacter; species Campylobacter sp. CNRCH_2014_0184h. The sequence goes on from NZ_JAKMTB010000006.1 coordinate 48,428, forward strand.
AAAATACAAGAAAAATAAGCTTCATTAATCCCATCAAACAAAGTAAAATCAATAATATAAGCGAGTTAGAGCTTTTGAAATTTTTATATGAAAATAATGAAACCATAGGGCTTTTTAAGCTTTTAAGTACAAAAGAATATTTTTTACACCAAGACATTACTAAAGCTATTTTAGAGCAAAAAAACTTTGAAGATCCTAGTATAAGAGAGCTTTATGAATTTGAAAATATCAAAAACTTAAGCAATTTAGAAGAATTTTTATATGCTATTTGTAAGATCAACCTTGCATATTTTAATAAATTAAAAAGTTTAAATTTAAAACAAGCCTTTAAAAAACAAATTTATAATTTGCTCAATCAAAATTTAGAAAAAATCAAAAAAAGCTATCAAAATGATGAAGTTTTTTTAAACCATTTAATAGAAGTTTTAAAAAGCGTGCATTTTTTAGATGATGAGGAAAGTTTGGAATTATTTTTAAATAGACTACAAAAAAACATCAAAGATAAAAAAGCAATTCATTATAACTTTGAAGAAGAAGTTTTTTAAATAAAAACTTGCACAAAAATTAAAAAATATTCATTACAATATGCCAAAAATTTCGAAAGGAAAAAATGAAAGCATTAGCACTTTTTAGTGGCGGGCTTGATTCTATGCTTGCTATAAAACTCATAAGCTCTCAAGGTATAGAAGTAAAAGCTTTAAATATAAACATAGGCTTTGGTGGCACAAGCGACAAAAGCGAACTCATGGCAAAACGCGCTGCTATGGCAGGGGCTAGTTTTGAAATGATAGATGTAAGAAATGCTTATTTACAAGAAGTTTTATTTAACCCTCAATATGGATATGGAAAGCATTTTAATCCTTGTATAGATTGTCATGCTTTTATGTTTAAAACTGCTCTTTCAATGTTAAAAGATGAAAATGCAAGTTTTATCATCACAGGAGAAGTAGTTGGTCAACGCCCAATGAGCCAAAGAAATGATGCTATGGCCAAGGTTAAAAAACTAGCACTTGATGAAGAAGATTTAATCTTGCGTCCAATGTGTGCTAAAAATTTACCTTTAACCAAACCTGAGCGTGAAGGTTGGGTTGATAGAGAAAAGTTAGAAAATATAAGTGGAAGAAGCAGAAAAAGACAACTTGAACTAGCTGCCAAATTTGGTTTTGAAGATTTTGAAAGTCCAGGCGGTGGATGTTTGCTTACACTTGAGAGCTTTTCTAATAAAATCAAAGATTTCATTAAATTTGATAAAAATATGCAAGTTAATGACGCTCAACTTTTAAAATACGGACGCCACTTAAGACTTCCAAATGGCTCTAAAATGATAGTAGGTAGAAATGAGCTAGAAAATCAATTTTTAAAAGAATTAAAAACTCAAAAATACGAAGAATTAAAACTTTTTGATTTAATAGGTGCTTATTCTTTGGTGGATGAAAATATCAATCCACAAGATCTTGAACTTGCTCTAAGCATAGCACTAACTTATGCTAAAACTCAAAATAATACAAAATACAAAATAGGCTTTAAAGATAAAATTTTCCAAAGTATGGCTTTTGAAGATAAAAATAAAATTCAAGAATATTTTATAAATTAAACTACCCTTTAAAGGGTAGTTTTTTAGAATTTCTTTCTTCTAACCTCTGCTACAATATCAGCTGACATAGAATCAACTTCATTAGCTACAGAATTAGTCGCATGAGCAATTTGTGAGTTTTCTTTAGTTAAACCATCAATTACTGAAACAGATTGATTAATTTGTGAAATTCCTAAAGCTTGCTCCTTAATACTCTCACCCATTTCATTAATAGATTGAACTAAGATATTAGTATTAGCTTCAATCTCACCTAAAGACTTTTGAGTTCTTTCGGCTAGATTTCTAACTTCATCAGCAACAACAGCAAAGCCACGTCCATGTTCACCAGCACGTGCAGCTTCAATAGCTGCATTTAATGCAAGTAGGTTAATTTGATCTGCAATATCTCTAATAACATCGGTTACATCTTTAATATCACTACTTTGCTTAATAACCTCTTCAGTTCTTGCTGCTACTGCATTCATAGAAGCACTCATCTCTTCAACTGCAGCGGCACTTTCTTGTAAAGAATCGGCTTGTTTTTGCGCACCATCATTAAGTTTTAAAACACTCTCTTTTAAAGCATCAGCTTTAGTTTGAAGCATTTCACCTTGACTTAGTGAAGCTTGAAGCATTTTTCTAATCTCTGCACCTACTGCATTAAGTGATTTTTCTATCTCACCTTCTGCATTTTCAAGCTTATCGGAAAAATCAAGATTTTTAAAACTTGCAAAAACTCTTTCTATTTCATTTAAATCCCTACCTATTTTTAATTCCATATCCTCAAGCATTTTGTTTAACACTTCTTTTAATTCTACAAGTTTTGGATTTACAGGATTTGCCTCTATTCTTTGAGTGAAATATCCTTTTTCTATTTCACAAGAAACTTCTAAAATATTTTGCACAGTAATGTCATCTTTTTCTAAGCAAGTTTGAATATACTGAACATTATCATTAATCACACCAGCCATTTTGCCTATTTCATCATTATATCTAGGTTTTAAAACTTCTACTGTTGCAACCTCATGATTTAGGTATCTAAAAAATTTCATTAAATGACTTTGAAGTCTTTGTACTCTAACAGAAACAATTCTTTTTACAGAAACACTGATTGCAATCACGATAAAAATAACCGCTATAACAGAACTTACCAAGATGATATTTCTAAGATCTACGATTGGTGCATACACAGATTCATTAGGCACAACAGCCAACATAGCCCAATGAATTCCAGTATTTGGCCACACTTCAAACACCCTTATAGCTCCATGATATTCACTGCCATCATCTGCTATATAATCAATAGCTCCTGCATGGATAGTTTTTTGAGCTTCTATCACATGAGCTGCATTTTTATTAACATCCGTAATTTTCTTAGTAACAAAATCTGCATTTGGATGTGTAGCTATGACACCGTTGCTTGCTATTAAAATCCTTCTTGCTCCTTGATAAATTGATCTTGATGGATCATTTAAAAAATCTGCAATAGGTTTAAGATCATAAAGCATACCAACAACACCTATTGCCTTGCCTTCTTTATTTACAATAGGTGCAGCTACATTAAGTCCTAAAAATTTATTACCTTGGATGTTATACCATCTTGGTTCACCAAAATAAAGCTTATCACCACCCATTAAATTTTTAATAGCTTGTGTTGAAGCTATTTCTTCACTCGCTGCTATAGTTTGCATACCGCCAGCATTGTTTGCGTCATTATCTTTCATCAAAACCATAAATTCATTATTATTTGTAAAGTATTTTGTATCAACACCTAAATTTTTATATACAGAACCATCTTGCAAATAATAATAACCATAAGATACATCATGGTTTGCATCAATAGCTTCCCCTAGAATATTTTCTATCCTTTTTGGGTTTATAGCACCTTCTGAAATAAGATTGTTTAATGTTCTTTGAGTACCAATAGCACTTACAAATAAAGACTTGATACTTGCTTCAGCTTGATTTCCATAGCGATGTACAGAAGCTGTAAGTGTATTTTCTATCTGCGTGTTTAAAATAGCAGTAGATCTGTTAATAATAAGCAAAGACAAAGCACTCAAAATTAAAATAACAGTAATAATTGCCACGAAGACAATTTTTGCACCAAGACTCCAATTTCGCATTTTCTCTCCTTAGATATTAAGTGGTAAAATATTCTTGTTATTATAAATAATTTTTATTAAAAAAATATAAAAAATTATTTTATTTTTATTTATTTTATAAGAATTATAATTACTTTTATTTTTTATCGCTTAAAATACTATAAAATAGGGGGGGGGGTAATGGATTTTTAGTTAGTATTTTTTACTATTTATATTTAAAATATATTAAAAGTTACAAAATCACTTTGTCCATTTTCGCTAATAATATTAAGAGTATATTTACCTTTTTTTAAATTTAAGGCCAAAGATTCTTCCTTACCTTCGAAAATTAGCTCTTGATTTAAATACCAAAAAAGCTTTTCTTTTCTAGGATTTGTAAGCTTTATTAATAATTTTTGTGAACCTTTTAAATCTTTTGGTAAAATGATATTAAGATTATTTAATGGATAAATAATTTTTAAATTTTGATTATAATTTTGCAAATTTTGCCTTTCTTTTGCAAAAAACGCTTGTGCATTAGAAGGTAAATTTAATATAATCTTTTTCTTTGCATGGATGAAATTTTCATCTAAAGAATCAACTTCTTTGTTTTTATACATAAAAACTTCTTTTAAAAATGGCGAAGTCCTTAAAACATTTGCACTTTGTGGGTAAAGTACCTCTTTAAAATCAAATTTATAATCATATCTATACCCTGTTTGATTTTCTATCTTTATAGTAACCAAATCACTAGATTTTTCAAATTCTAAATTAACTCCCTCAAGTAAAGCTAAAAGCTCAAAAAACAATTCTCCTGCTATACTCACACCATATAAATTTGCATTTGCTTCGCCATTAAAATTTCCAACCCATACTCCTAAAGTGTATTTTGGAGAAGTTCCTATAGCCCAGGCATCTTTTCTACCATAACTTGTACCTGTTTTCCAAGAGATGATAGTATTAAAATCATATTGTCTTAAACCTGCTCTATCTAAATCCTTTAAGGTTTGTAAGGTTAAAAAGCTTGCTCCATCACTAATAAGTTTTTTATCTTTTTTAGTAAATGTATTTTCTTCATACAAAAGCTCTTTAAAATTTCCATAATTTCCAAGCCCTAGATAAATTTTTACCATATCTTCTAAACTCAATTCTTTTGTACCTAAAATCAAAGAAAGTCCGTATTTTTTAAAATTTTCATCTTCAAAATCTAAAATATCTTTGAGTTTATAAAAAAACTTCTCATACCCATATTCTGCAAGCAAGCTTACAAAAGGGATATTAAGTGATTTTTGCAAAGATTCTTTTGCGCTAATAAGGCCATGATATTTTTTATTTGCATTTTGCGGAGCAAAATTAGAAAAATATGTAGGCACATCAAGCATTAAAGATTCAGGCACTATAAACCCCTCATCTATAGCAAAAGCAAAAAGCAAAGGTTTTAAGGTTGAACCCACACTACGCTTTGCAATAACCCCATCAACTTGACCAAAACTTGCAAAATCATAAAAATCATTAGATCCTACATAAGCTAAAACTTTATTTGTTTTGGTATCTGCTAATAATATGGCTAAATTTTTTATACCCTTTTGCTCTAATTTATAAGAATATTCCTTAGCTTTTTCTTCAAATTTGATTTGAATTTTTTTATCTATACTAGAAACAATTTTTTCTTTATCAGTTAAAAGTCTACGCGCTAAATGTGGAGCCAAGTTTTTCCTTGTTTTAAAACTAGGAAGTTTTTCAGCCTTTGCAAGAGTTAAAATATCTTTAGAAAAATATCCCTTTTCAAAAAGCCTATCAAGCAAAACATTGCGTTTTTTTAAAAGCTTATCTTTGTTTTTTTCAAGATTAATCAAACCTGGATTATTAGGAAGCACAGAAAGCAAGGCTGCTTCACTCCAAGTAAGATCTTTTAAATCTTTTTCAAAATAAAACAAACCCGCACTTGCAACACCTACTAAATTTCCTCCATAAGGGGCATTGTTTAAATAAAGCTTTAGAATTTCATCTTTTTCATAAGCACTTTCTAAAGCAAAAGCTTTGATGATTTCGTTAAATTTATTAAAATATGTACGTTTATTTTGCTCTAGAAGTTTGATTGTTTGCATAGAAATTGTACTTGCACCACTTCTTTTACTTGAAAAAAGATTATTTTTAAAAGCTCTTATAAGTGCTAAAAAATCTACTCCATAATGAGAATAAAAATTTTTATCTTCATATAAAATAACTGCACTTTTTAATTTTTGTGGTATAAAATCACTCTCTAAGTGCCATTGTTCATTAGCATCTAAAAATACACTAAGAATTTCTTTGTTTTTATCAAGTAAAACCTTGCTATAAGTGCCTTTAAATAAATCCTTGCTATCAAAACTAAAATAAACTAAGCCTATGTAAAAACATAGGCTTAAAAAGCATATTGCAAGGCTTATTTTGATTTTCACTGCACTACTTTGACTCTTTTACTCTCACTTAAAGCTTTATAAGCATTATCATACATTGCTTCAGCATAAGCTCCACTCAAAGTATAAACACCCGGAGTAACAGCACTTAATTTCACAAAAAATTCTCTTGATTCATCAGAATACAAAGGAAAGAAATACATGATTTTATCATCTCTTATATCGACAAAATCATAATAAGAATTTTTCACAAAATCAGGAGTTTCATCATCTAAAAGATCATGCACTATCTCCCATCCACTTGGTAAAATTTGAGTTAAAACTATATTAGAAGCGCCTGGATAATTTTTATTTGATATTTTTAATTTCATATAAAAAATTTGAGAACTTTTTATAGCACTTTCATCTATTTCATTTCCATTTTCATCATAAAAACTTCTTTCTATATACATACGCTGCGCAAAAGGCTCGGCAATACCTTTTTTAATACCCTCTACTCCAAAATGTACATAAGTATCTTCTTTAGCTTCTATCAAAGCGCTGCCTTGATTAAACTCAAATTTAGAAAAACTCGTATTGAGCTTTTTATCCTCACCATTAATTTTTACTCTTGCATTGATAGTTTTAGAGTTTTCATCACTAAAACTATTTGCCAAAGCATATAAAGCATAACCTGTGCTTTGAGTACTAAGCCAAGCTTGGCTTTCTAAAGTTTTTTTAATATCATCTAATAATTCATCATTATCTTTACCATAGATTATTTTATACGCATTTGCAATAATAGCTTCATCTCTTAGAAAAGATCCATAGGTGTGAGTATAATTAGCTTTTTCATCAGGCTTTGTGCTTAAATTTTTAGCTATATTTAAAGCTACCTCATCAAAACCTGCTAATTTATAAGCTGCACTAAGTTGCCAAAGACTTACATTATTTAGGCTTTGCAAATAAGTACTATCTTCATAAATGGCATTCATTATGCTTAAATTTGGCTCTTTAGCTAAAGCTAAAAGATATAAAGAATTTATTCTAATTTCTTTATTTATTTGAGTTTTTAAAACATAACGTTTTTGATAATCAAGCCATGCTTTAAACATTCCCTCACTCACATAATAGCCTCTTTCTTTAGCCAAAATCATAAACATACCCGCATAATTACTTCCCCAAGCATCAGAATCTTTAAGTCCTTGCCAATAAGCAAAGCCACCATTAGCAGTTTGGAAATTTGCGTATTTACTTAACAATGCATTGATATTGTTAATATTTTTTTGCTCATTTGCTCCTTGATCAAGTTTTTGTAAAAAAAGTTGTGGTAAAACTGCTGAAGTGCTTTGCTCTATACATCCATAAGGATAATTTTGCAAGTATTTTAATCTATGATTTATATTTAAAATAGGCTTAGAACTCACACTTAAAAACGCCACTGGATTAATATAATCTTGTGTGATTTTAAACTCCATAGAGGTATTTGCAGGAATTTTAAAAGATTTACCCTCATAAGTAATGGTATTTAGCGCTTTTATGTCAATTTGAGTATTTTGAGTATAGGTGTAATCTTTTGCATTTAAACTTAACTCTATTTCTTCTACTCCAAGCTTGTTTGAATTTACTTTTGCATTAACATAAATATCTTTGCTTTTTTCATTACCAAAGTCAATTAAAATTTCATCGTTTTCAAAATTTATGAGTGAATTTTTTGTTTTTAGTTTAAGTTTTGCATTTTTTACATCATCATCTACTTTAAATACTTGCACCAAAAGCTTAAACTCATCATCAAGCCTTAAAGCCCTTGGCAAAGTTTCAAGCATTACAGCAGGTGCGCTAACTTGGATATCTTTAGAAGCACTACCAAAACCTGCTAAGTTGTTTGCCACTACCATAACTCTAACCGAACCTAAGTATGATGGCATATTAAATTTTAATTTTGCATAACCATTTTCATCACTTTGTACTGGCTCTTGAAACAATACAACAGGTTTAAAGCGTCTTGCTTTTTCATCATTTTTGCTTTTATTTGCTCTACTTTCTAAGAAAACATCACCGCCCGTAGTTAATACCTTAGAAGCATTAGAAATATTTTTAGCAATGATTTTATCATAGGTATCATATATGCTCATATTAAAGCGAATTTTTTGATAAAAATATTCCCAAATATCTGGGGTTTTAAAAGCATTCACATCAAGCAAGCCCTCATCTACAATAGCTACAGTATAAGTATAACTTTGCTTGTTTTTACTTTGAATTTCTACTTCAAAATCTTGTTTTGGCATGATTTTATCCGGTACTTTTAAATCAAGCTCGATTTTACTTTGCTCATCTACTACATTTAAAGGCACCACACCAAAAAGTCTTAAGGCTCTATCGTTAGTGTATTGATCATAATCTTGAAGTAAAATCACGCTCACATAAACATTTGGCATATATTCTTTAAGAATAGGAATTTCAACCTTTGTAATATCTTCATGCGTATCTATCACAAAGCGTTTTAAAACCTTTGCATTATCATTTAAAGTAACAATGGCTTTTGCACCCTTAACACTTTCAAATTCTATAAAAGCTATTTCATTTGGCTTGTATTCTTTTTTATCACTTTTTATTTTTAAAGAACTCACTATATCAGCATTACTTGGCGCACCAAAACTACTAATATAAAAAAACTCTCCTGTGCTTGTTTTACTTTGTACATCTTCAAGCTCTATGAACATTTCACCATGATATTCTTTTGGATCAAATTCTATTTTAACCGGTTTATCCTTACTTAAAATACTTCCTTGAGTAATGATTTGTGTGTTTTTATCTTTTTTGAGTGATTTTAAAAAATCATCATAATTATCATAATCCCACCACCAAGAATAATCATTTGCATAAATAGTATATTTAATCTCCCTATTTGCTATCAAATTCTCATCTAAATCACTCACAATGGCTTCAAAATTGATAATAGAACCCGAGCTTAAATAGTGATTTTTTAAACGCTTAATACCTACAAAATACTCATGCAATATTACTTGTGAATTTACAAGCGCTTCAACCGATCTTGAGCCTTTTTCAAAAACCCTAGCCCTTATGCTAGCTTCTAAATTATATGGGGTATTTTTTAAAAAGTCATTTAAAGTAAATTCTTGCTTTGTAAAGCCATTTTCATCTAACATACCTTTTAAATTATCTTGATATTTTTGTACTAAAACACTAGGATTTGAAAAAATGTATTCTGGGTATTTTGAATTTTTATATTCTTTTTTACTTACAAATAAATCAGCTTGATATTGCAAATTACTTGCTGGTGCTCCAAAAAGATATTTTGAACTAATATTAAAATCTAATTTTTCATTTTCTTTTATACTTTTTGGAGCTTGCATGGATACTTTTATACGATTTGGCACTATATTTTGTACTAAAATTTCTTTATCAAAAACCATATTTGCAAATTCAACCCTAGCTAAATACACTCCACTTAAAGCTTGTTGATCAAGTGAAATCTTTTTATAAAAAGCTCCATTACTCAAAGGTTCAAGCTTGATTTTATCTAAAAGCTTTTTATTACGTGGATCAAAAAAACTTAAAAATATAGGATGATTAACAACTCCTTTATCATTTCTTGCAACCATAGTTAAATGGATATCATCACCTGATCTATAAACCCCTCTTTCTGTGTAAATAAATACTTTATTTTGAGAAGTTAAATCAAAACCATCTACATCAAAACCATCATATAATAAAGGTGAACTCAAGCGCAAGATAGAAGCTTGTTTATCTTTTGAAGCAATGATAAATAAAGCTTTTGATTCATCAATACCATCAAAAACAGCCAAACCATTATCATCACTCATTTTAGAAGCTAAAACTTGGTTGCTTTTGCTAATAACATCAACCTTAACCCCACCTAAAGCCTTTTGCGTGGTAAAATCTCTCACATCTACAAAAAGCTTTTTATTTAAATTTTGAGCAATCAAAGCTATATCTGAAAAAATTAAGTTCTTACTTACTTTTGCTTTTTGGTTAAAAAATCTATATTTTTTCCAACTCTCCATTCCCTCATCAAAAACATAATCAACATCTTCTTCTTTAAAATAAAGCTTGACTATAAACACACCGCTTAAATCTTTTAAACCATCTAATACTATTTCATTTTCTTGCCACTGATTTTTGGTATTTTTTATATCAAAATCTTTTTTTAACACTATTTCACTAGTATAATCACTCTCTAAAAAAATATCACTATCATAATCGCTTAAATTTTTAGCACCTTGAAGATTTTTATATCTTAAATATTCACTTAAGTTATTTGAAAATACTTGATAAACTTCCAAACGAACCTTTTTAATATTCATACTCTTAAAAGCTATTTTTTTACTCGCCTTGCTAGATAAAAACACTCCTTGATTTGTAAAACTTATAGCAGGCTCATAGTCTTTTAAACTTACTTGAGTTTTATAATTTTCTTTTGTACTAATTCCATCAGCACTTTTAATCCCTTGAGCAAGTTGAATTTCATAAGTTTTATTTGGAGAAAAATCACCTGTAAGTTTGATTTTATTTCCAAAAGCTAATGCTTTAAAATCTACTTCTGGGGTAATAAAAATCAATTCTTTTAAATTTTGATCTTGCGAAATATTTTGAGAAAAAAGCAATTCTATGTTTTTATTAACTATATTTGCATTTTGAAAAACAAATTCGCTCTTTGCAAGCAAAATATACTCTAAATCTATATTTTTCTCTAAACCTAAAATTTCTTTATCAAAAACTACTTTTACATTGGTATTAGTATTTTTGATACTTAGTGCTTTAGAATATATACTTGCTATATCACCTTGGATAATGATTTTATCTATTTGAATTTCTTTTTCTTGTGCAGTAATTTTAATAGCTTTTAACAATTCATCTTTATTAAGAATATAAAAACTTTGAATATTTAAAAGCAATACACTCTCATCATTTGAAATATTTTGAAAATATCCTTTAATATCTAGTTTTTCAAAAGGAGTTTGGACTTTTAATTGCACTTTTTCATTTGCTAAAATATCATTTAAGTTTATAAAAATATCATATGCTTGATTTGCTTTTAAAGCTGTAAAAATATTTAATCTTGTGGGTGTTTCAAGCTCATATTTTACTTTTGTCTTTTGATTATTAACAATAATTTCTCTTTCTTTTATAACGCCTATTTCTTGATTAATAATATTAGTATTAAACTCTATAAAAATACTTTGCGTGTTTTCATTAAAACCATAAGCTCTTATAGCAGAGCTTTTATCTTCATTTTTAGAACAAGCAAACAATAAACTTGCAAGCAAAAATGCAAAAAAACAATGTAAAAACCCTCTCATAAATACCTCATTTTAGTAAATTTTTTAAATTATATCTAAATTCACTCTTGCTTCACTCAAAAAATTATATAATTCTTGCATAAAAAATAAAGGAGAAAAAATGAAAAAGAAAATCGCTACATTATTAACAGTTTTAGGTCTTTCAAGTCTTGCTTATGCAGATGGAATTTATGGAGTGATAGTAGATGTAAATGATGGTGCAAAAACTATTTTAATTGACACCACTTACGGTCAAAAAATGAATGTAAAAATTCTACCAAATACTGAAATTGATATGGATGATTGTGGTATTTTTGGTATGGATAAATACGGCACTTTTAGAGATTTAAAAGTAGGAACTTTTATAGAAGCTGAAGTTTTCCATGGCTATGCTCAAACAACACCAAATCCACAAACACCAAATCAAGTTCAAAATATAACTGCTAAAGAAATCAAAATCGAATGCAAAAAAAGAGCTTATTAAGCAAAATAACTCCTAAAAAGGAGTTATTTTAATGCGTTTTTTTCTTATACTAGTTTGCATTAGCACTTTTGCATTTGCTTATAAAGTTCAAGGCATCTTAAAAAATACCACCGCTCACACAATAAGCATTCAAACAAGTTTTGATAATAATTTAATCATCACAATTTTACCCCAAACACGTATTGATGTTTATGGTTGTGGAATTTTTGGAAGCAATAAAAAACAAGCTAATGTACAAGATTTAAAAAAAGGAAGCCTTGTTAAAATTAAAGGCAGTAAAAATGGAAGTATTATCATCGCTGAAAAAATTATAGTTGAATGCGATGATCAAAGACGAGCTTATTAAGATAATAGCTCTTCTTTGTCTTCTTTATTGATTTTTTCTATATAAAGACTTTGCGAAGGAAAAGCAAAGCTGAGTTTATTTCTTTCAACAATTTTCATTAACTCAAGCAAAATACTTTGTCTTGCCTCTCTAAAACCACCTGCATCTACTGCTTTGGTATAAAAATACACTTCTATATCAATAGAACTTGCGCCAAAACCACTCACAGCCACATAAGTGTTATTTTTATACCCTTCTAAGTCATTTACTGAAACTAAATTTTGTCTGTATCTAGCGCGTGTTCCGCCATGATTTAACGCACTATCATCAACTTGGGCTATCAAAGGACTAGTAGCTAATAAATATCTTATATCTTCTACACATTGTTCAAGTTGCTCAGGTCTTGCATCATAAGTGACACCGATAAATAATTTTACATGGCGTCCTATTTTTCTTTTGCTCCAATTTTTTATATTTGTTCCCATGATGGTTGAGTTTGGTAAAAATACTAAAGAATTATCAAAAGTTCTAATAGTGGTTTTTCTAAGTCCAATTTCTACTATGGTTCCTTCTATACCTGAAATTTCCACCCAATCGCCTTGATTAAAACTATTATCAAAAAGCAAAAGCACAGAAGCAAAGAAATTTGCGATAATATCCTTAGCTGCTAATGCCACCGCCAAACCACCAATACCTAAAGACGCAATTAATGCTGAAATATTAAATCCTAAATGCGCTAAAACAAATAAAACAGCTATTACTATAATGATAAAATATAAAATTTTAATAATCAAATTAACCACTTCACGCTTACCACTTTTTTCAGCAAGCTTTGCAACAATCACCATGCCATAACTATCAAAGATATTTATCACAAGCCAAGCAGTTAAAATAACATAAGCAATAGATAAAATATTGCTAATTCTTATATCAACAGGTGCAGGATAGTAAAAAATAGTAAAACAAATTCCTATAGCATAAGCAAATAAAAACCAACCCACTGGCCCTTGAAGTTTTTCTAGAAAATGAGTTTTTATCTCCATATTGGCTGAATTTTTTCCAAACAAACGTATAAGTATAAAATATAAAATCTTTGCTAGATAAAACTTCAAAGAATAAAAAAAGACAATTACAGCGATAGAAATGACTATTTTTCCAAGATTTACGCTACTAATAGAAGTTTGTTCATTGATATAATTAATTGCATTTTGCAAGCCTAAACCTGTAAATAAAAAATTAGTTTCAAGCAAACTAGCATTGTTTCTTAGATAAACTAAAATTTCATTATAAGATTTAATAGCATTTCTTAAATTATTTTCATTGATTTCTAAGGTTCTAAGCTGAGTAATATCATTAATTTTTTCTTTATCTAAGGTAAAATTAAAAACCATATCTTCTTTAAGCACATCAATACTTTTATCAATAATGCTTCTTATAGTCTGACTTTGTGCTCCTTCGATAAAAACTTTTTCTAATTCAAAGATGCATAGGTAAAAATGTTCTGCAGAGGTTAAATTTAAAAGTTTAATTTTATTATCCACATAATCATAATATCTTTTCCTAGCTTGAGCATTTTCAACACTTTTTTGCAAAGCATTTTTAGTTTGTAAAAAGTCTTTTGCCTCTTTATCATCAATTTTTTGAGATACCATTTTTAAAGGTAAAGTAGTTAAAATTGCAGCTTTTTGTTTTTCTATTTCTTTAATATTATCTTGAAATTCACTGCTATTTGTATCACTATTTTTAAAACTTTCTAAAAGTAAATTTAGCTCTATGTAATTTTGCACTAGGGCAAAAATACTATTTTTATCCTCTAAAGCGTTTTTTTCTTGTGCATATAAAGCATTAACAAATAAAAAAAGCAAAATAATGCTAAAAATCTTTTTCATGGTTTTCTCGCTCTCTCTTGAATTAAAACAAAATTTTCAAAATTAAAATCATACTCATAAATTTCACCCGTTTCTATGATGTAATACCAAGCATGGAGTTCAATTTCTTTTTTATTTAAAGCTTCTTCAACGCCTGGATAAGTTAATAAATTTTGCAAAGAATTTACCAAATTCATTTTTTCAGTCATCCAAGAACGCATAGCTAAATCACTACCTGCAATCTTTAAAACCTTATTTTTTATAGGCTCAAGCAAAGTAAGCCATTTTTTGACATTAGGCATATTTTTTAAATCATTTTCGTTTGCATATAAAGCCGCGCAGCCTCCGCAATTACTATGACCGCAAACTATAATATTTTTTATATGTAAAGAATTAAAAGCATATTCAATAGCTGAAGTAGTTGCTAAAAAATCATCCCCGACTCTATAAGGTGGAACGATATTGCCTATATTTCTTACAACAAAAAGCTCGCCTGGACCTGTATTAGTGATTAAGTTTGGTATCACTCTTGAATCAGCACAACCTATAAAAAGCGTATGAGGATTTTGCTTGTTTTTTAAACTTTCAAAAAGCTCTGCGTGCTCTTTAAAATCTTCTTGCATAAATTTTAAAGCACCATCGATCAAGTCTTTCAAGAATAGTCCTTTTTTGTATTTTAACAAGACATTATACTAAAATTATTTTTACTTAAACCAAATCAATAAATTTATTTTTTGTTATATTTTTATGTAGTTTTAATCTTTCATTTATCTTTTTTTTGTAAATTTTGGTTTTAAAAATTATTGGAGGATTTTAATGAGTCTTTATGATAGAGATTATTCTAACTCTAAAACTCAAGAATTTGAAGGTTATGCTAGAAGTGATTTAAGCATTTTTATAAAACAAACTTATCAGCTTTTTGCTGCTTCATTATTAGCTGCAACAGCGGGCGCTTACATAGGAATTTTTGCTCTAGCGCATTTATTTGCACAATCTCAAGCAACTTTTTGGATTTTATTTGTTGTTGAAATTGGTTTATTGTTTGCATTACAATGGAAAAAAAGAGAAGCTCCGCTTAATTTAATTTTACTTTTTGCCTTTACTTTTGTTTCAGGGCTTACTTTAACACCACTTTTATATTCAGTTTTAGCACTTCCTGCAGGGGCTAGCATCATCGCTCAAGCTTTTGCTTTAACAACAGTAGCTTTTGGTGCTTTAAGTGTATTTGCTATGAATACAAAAAGAGATTTTACTATGATGGGAAAAATGCTTTTTATAGCTTTAATCGTTATCGTAGTGGCTTCTTTAATTAATCTATTTTTCCAAAGCTCACTTGTAAGTTTAGTTATTTCTGGTATTGGTGCGATTTTATTTTCTTTTTACATCCTTTATGATACTCAAAACATCATTAGAGGAAACTATGAAACACCAATCGAAGGCGCAGTTGCTCTTTATCTTGATTTTATCAACCTTTTCATCTCTCTTCTTAATATTTTAAGAAGCTTTAATAGCAGATAAAAATTTGCGAGATTTTTTCTCGCAAATTTTCTTTACCTCTTTCAAGTTTTTATCAAACTTTTTAAGTTAAAATACTCATTTTATTTTCAATAAGGAAAATTCATGACTACTCTTTTAATTATTTTGCAATTTGCAATTGTTGTAATTATTTGTATTGCAGTTTTATTACAAAAAAGTTCAAGCATAGGACTTGGAGCTTATAGTGGAAGTAATGAAAGTTTATTTGGAGCAAAAGGTCCTGCGGGATTTTTAGCTAAATTTACTTTTGTAATGGGTGTTTTACTTATTGCTAATACAATTGCTCTTAGCTATATGTATAATAATGCTAATTCTAACTCACTTGCTGAAAAAGCAGAACAAATTTTACCAAAAGCACCTGAGACAAACACAACTAACATTCCAGTTGCACCAAGTGCCCCAATTAGCGAAAGCAACACTAGCAAATAAAAAGGATAAACCATGCTAAATGAAATTTATACCAAACAAAAACAACAATCAGATAAAAGCTTAGAGGCCTTAAAAAAAGATTTTACCACTATAAGAACTGGTAAAGTAAATATCAACATACTTGATCATATTCATGTTGATTATTATGGTAGTGCAACCCCGCTTAATCAGGTAGCAACAGTTTTAGCAACCGATGCTTCAACCATAAGCATTACTCCTTGGGAAAAATCAATGCTAAAAGCTATAGAAAGTGCCATAGCTGCAGCAAATATAGGAGTAAATCCAAACAATGATGGTGAAAGTGTGAAATTATTCTTTCCACCTATGACAAGAGAACAAAGAGAAGAAAATGCTAAAAATGCCAAAGCTATGGGAGAAAAGGCTAAAGTAGCCATTAGAAACATTAGAAAAGACGCAAATGATGCGGTTAAAAAATTAGAAAAAGATAAAGCAATTTCAGAAGATGAAGCCAAAAAAGCTTATGATGAGGTTCAAAAACAAACTGATAATTACACAGCAAAAGTAGATGAATTAGTTAAAAATAAAGAAGCAGAACTTTTAAAGGTTTGATAATGAACTTAGAACAAATTTATAAAGATTGTGGGGCATACCTACAAGGACATTTCTTGCTTAGCTCAGGGAAACACTCTGAGTTTTACCTTCAAAGTGCTAAAGTTTTAGAAAATCCAAAACTAGCAGGTGAGCTTTGTAAGGAGCTTGCAAAAGTTATTGCTAGTTTTAACATTGAATTTGATAGCATTTGTTCTCCTGCCTTGGGTGGAATTTTAGCAGGTTATGAGCTTGCTAGAGCTTGCAATAAACGCTTTATTTTTACTGAGCGCGTAGAAGGAGTGATGAGTCTTAGACGTGGTTTTGAAGTAAAAAAAGGCGAAAAATTTATCGTTTGTGAAGATATTATTACAACAGGTGGTTCTGCACTTGAGAGTGCAAAAATCATCGAAAGCTTAGGTGGGGAAGTAGTAGGCTTTGCAGCTTTAGCAAATCGTGGTTTTTGTGCGGTAAAAAATTTAAACAACCCTAGAAAAGAAAATGCAAAACTGCCTGCAAATTTACCACTTTTTGCACTAGGAAATTTCGAATTTGATATTTATGAAGCAAATGCTTGTCCACTTTGTGAAAAAGGCACCAAAGCTATCAAACCTGGTAGTCGTGGAAACTAATGAAAACTAAAGCAAAAATAGCTACTCGCTTTTTAAGATTTAAAGCTTTTTTGATTGATCTATTTTTGCTTTATGTGCCTGTTTTATATTTATTTTATTTTACACTTGGCTCTAAAGAAGCCTTTTTAAACAATCAACTTATAATTTTTTTATGTTCTTTGCTTTTTGGGCTTATACAGGCCTTATTTTTAGCAAAAAAAGCTCAAAGTCCTGGACTTAAAGCTTATGATTTATATTTAATTGATCTTAAAAATGGCCAAAAACTTAATTTTTTTAGAATACTCTTACGCTATATAATTTTTATCGTAAGTTTTGGTTTATTGATTGGGTTTTTGGTAAGTTTTTTAAGAAAAGATACTTTGGCTTTGCATGATATTTTAAGCCAAAGTGTTATTGTCACAAAGGTAGAAAAATGAATAGAAAAAGAATTTATAATCCAAAATCAAATGAAACTTTAAATGATAGAAAAGTATTTAATGGTAATCCTCATGGGATTTTAAATTTTACTAAAGCAAAATACACTTGGGCTTTAAAGCTTTGGGATTTAATGGAGGCAAATACTTGGTTTCCAAAAGAAGTAGATACAACCAAAGATGCACTTGATTATCGCTGTAATCTAACCGTAGCAGAAAAAAGAATGTATGATTTAGTTTGGTCTCAACTTATCTCAATGGATAGTTTTCAAACAAACAATCTTGCTGATAATATCAATCCTTACATCACAGCGCCTGAAATCAATGCAGTTTTAGCAAGACAAGCTTATGAAGAAGCAAATCACTCAAAATCTTATGCAGTAATGGTTGAAGCAATCTGTGAAAATACAGACTTAATTTACGAAATGGAAAAACATGATGAAACTTTAAGAGAAAAAAATGATTTCATTTCAAGCATTTATGAAGAATTAGCTGGCGAAGTAGATGATAACAAACTCTTACTTGCAATGGTAGCAAATCAAATCTTAGAAGGAGTGTATTTTTATAGTGGTTTTACTGCTATTTATGCTTTAGCGCGCGCAGGGAAAATGCTAGGATCAGCACAAATGATACGCTTTATACAAAGAGATGAGATTACACATTTGCTATTATTTCAAAATATGATTAATTCTGTGCGCAAAGAAAGACCTGATTTATTTAATGATACCAATGTAAATAAAATCTATGATATGTTTAAAAAAGCAGGTGAACTTGAAATTAAATGGGGTAAATACATCACTCAAAATCAAATCATGGGCTTTACAGATGATATTATAGAAGAATATATTCATTATCTTGTTGATCAAAGACTAATTGCAATTAATCTTGATAAAATCTATAATGCAAAACATCCTATTAAATGGGTAGATGATTTTTCTAAATTTAATGATCAAAAGAGCAATTTCTTTGAAAGCAAGGTTACAAATTACTCCAAAGGAAGCTTAAGTTTTGATGACTTCTAAGTCTCAAAACTACTCATTTTTTTATACTTTTTAAATCAAATCTCTTTTTCAGTTTAATATTTTATTTTTATTTATTCTAATATAGTAAAATCGGCGGTTTTTATTTTATTTCAAAGGGGAAATGATGGAGTTTTTAGAACTTTTGTTAATCTTTATCGCCATAGTCCTCATGATAGTTAAACCAGAAAAAGAAAAATTAGCTTTTTCTATACTTGTAATTTCATGGGCTATTATGGTATTTGACTATTTAGGTCGTAAATCAGGCGCAATCTTAGGCCTAATGAATCTATAAGGTGGCAAATATGTGTGATATTAACAAAACTAAATTCTTTTATTTTTTAATGTGCTTAGCAGGCTTTTTGGTTATTTTATTGCCTGTTGGAATTGCAAATTTAATCTTTGGCTATATGCTAGGTGATAGCCCTTGTACTTCTTGCTGGGGTCAAAGAGAATCAATGATTTTCATCGGCGTAGCGGCTTTATTTGTTGTACGTTATGGTATGAAAGGTAAATTTTTAGCTTTCCTTTTAATCGCAACAGCTTTTGGTTTATGGCAATCATTTAATCATATAAGCGGCCATGCACACCGTGATCTTGATCAAGGTTTTGGTTTACCTATTTTTGGTTTACATACTTATTTTTGGGCTGAAGTGGTATTTTGGGCTGTAGTTTTACTACTTGGTGTTATTTTTGCCTTTGCTCCAAAATTTGGTTCTTTTGAAAAAGAAATGGAAGGATCTAGCTTTAGAAAATTAACTAAATTTAATCTAGCTGCTATGGTTATTGTTGCTTTTATCGTAGCTTCAAATGTATTCCAAGCTTTTGTAAGCACTGGTCCTGTTCCATATAGCGGACAAGGCGATCCGGTTCGTTTTAGTTTAAATCCAAAATATATCATTTGGGATGATTCAGGTTGGAGCAAAAGCTGGAAAAGCATTTCTTTCTTAGGAAAACGCGACGTTAAAGAACCTGACTTTGCTTTTGCGCCTGCTAGTGAAAAACTAGGTATTCAATTTGATAATAATATTAGCAATGCTCCATTTGCAAGTATTGATGAAAATCTAAAAATAACAAATGAAACAAAAATTGATTTTCCTAAAGCTATCAATACACTTGATTATATCAATGGAGAATATGTTGCAAGTTCAAAATGGGAAGTATTTTTCCTAGATAATAATTTTAGCACTAAAGTTGATTTTGTTTTAGATCCATATTTTTCAGCTACAATCAACCCTATCATAGGAATTATCCCTTATCTAGACAATAAATACATCTTAATGGGTTCTAATAAAACTTTCTTAAGATTTGCTCAAAATCCTAATGCAAATGAGGCTTTACAATATGCTGATTTTATGAAAGGGGCAAATAATTTCGAAGGTCAAGGCAAAGATCTTGGTCGTGGTAGAATTGATACAGTTAGAGCTAAATTCCATCACATCTTAAGCACAACTACCGATGGAAAATATATGTATACAGCAACTGTTCCAAACAATAAAGACGCTAAAACTTTTGTAATTTCTAAAATTTCTTTAGCAGATAGAGTTCTTTCAGCTGAATTTACTCCTAAAGCTGATCTAAAGGAAGGGAAAACATTAGGTGATCTTTATGTAACTTCAATGGCATTTAAAGACGGTAAAATTTATGCATTAAGCAAAAAGCATAATGTTATTGCTGTAATTGATCTAGACAAAGAAGAAGTTGTAAAAACCATTTCTTATCCAGAAAATATAACTAATGCAAGAAGTTTATTCTTTAAAGATGGCAAAATGCATATCTTATCTTATCAAGATGGATCAAATATCCTTTATACACTTGATTAATCCTTAAGGCGTTTTTACGCCTTAAGGATTTTAAAGCTAGATAAATAAAATTTAAGATAAAATAACACTTTTTATCAAGGGGTGCTTATTGATTCATATATTTGAACAAAAACAATGTCAAACTATGGCAGAAGAAATTCGCAAAAATACTTTCATCAATGAAGAATTATTTGAAGCTTTTTGTTCCACTCCAAGAGAAATTTTTTCACCTTTAAAAATGCATGCTTATAGACTTGATGCGCTTCCTTTAATGGGTAATCAATGGATAAGCTCACCTTTAACCGTAGCTAAAATGACTATGGCACTTGATTTTAAAGATGCTGATAGTGTTTTAGAAATAGGTTGTGGTAGCGGGTATCAAGCTGCGATTTTAAGCAAACTTATTAGAAGAGTTTTTACCATAGAGCGCATTGAAAAACTTGCAATTAGCGCTATAGAAAAATTTAAAAAACTAAACTATGCTAATATCCATGTAAAATTTGATGATGGACAAAATGGTTGGAAAAATTATGCACCTTATGATAGAATTTTACTCTCAGCTTATATAGAGCATATTCCAAATGTATTGTTTGATCAACTTGAAAACAATGGAATTTTAGTAGCTCCTTTACTCATAGGAAATCAACAATTTATCACTAAATTTACAAAAAAAGATGGCGAGATTAGTAAAGAAGTTTTAGATGAATGTCTTTTTGTACCCATCAAAGATGGTAAAGAATAATCCTACTAATTTTAGGTAAATATTTAATTTTAATATAATTATTTTTAAACATAAGCTTTTTATAGGGGATATTTTTTTATAATTATATTAAAAAGGAATATTATGAGTTTAAAAAAAATACTTTTTGGTTTATTTACCACTAGCATGCTTTTTGCCTATGAGCAAATGCCTCAAAATGTCTCACATGGAAATTTTATAGAAAAAGATAAATGGAAAAATTTAGATAAAAACTGGATTTACTGTGAAAGTGGTTTAAATCAAGATTTTATCAATATAAATAGTAAAAAGGCTACAAATAAAAATCATTCTTTAGAATTTAACTATTCAAATGATTCTTTTGGTTTAATAAATGATGGTTATACCATAAAAATGCATTTTGCAAGCAATGGAAGCCATATCGTGCTAGATAATACAGCTTATAATTTATCTCATTTTCACTTCCATAGCCCATCAAAAATTTCTATTGATAAAAAATCTTATCCTTTAGAAATTCATTTTAGCCATGTAAGTCAAAAAGGCGATATAGCAGTAGTTGTACTGTTTTTACAAGAAGGTGTGGAAAACCCTTTTATTAAAAAAATCATCCGTGCTTTTCCTAAAAAAGAAGGCGATAAACTTTATGTTCAAGGCTTAAGTGCTAATGAGTTATTGCCAAATGACCTTCAATCTTTTTATATCTTTAAAAATAAACTCAACAAGCCTTGTAATCAAAAAATCGCTTGGATAGTTTTAAAAGATATGAACTATGCCTCTAAAGAGCAAATCCAAACTATACAAAATTTAATGGGAAAAAATGAGAATTTAAAAATACAAGAAATTAATAATTTAGAACAAAATGATTAAACATAGCTTGTTTAATCATTTATAAAAGCTTGAATTTTTTCTAAATTAGCCCTAAAAAGTTTAAAATTTAGCTCACTTGAAATTTTTAAATCAGCAAAAAAAGGATTTTTCAAACTTGCTATGAGCAAATAATCATCTTTTTTCAAAACTCTTTGTGTAGAAAATTCTTTATCCTTTGCTTTTTCAAAAATACTTTCACTTGAGTTAATATCTTCTTTTAATTTCTTACTATAAAGCAAAACTCCACAAAAGAAATTTCCAAAATCATCTTTAAATTTCACATCATAAAGAATAAAATCATCAAAAATAAAAGAATTTTGAGAATAATAAGTTTTTAAAGAAAAGTCAAAAGCAATTTTTTCAAAATCTTTTTGATTAAAACCTTGTTTGTCAAATTTAGCATTGTTTTGTTTTAAAAATTCTTCACACATTTTAAATACAAGCTCATTGCGTCCCCACATAAGCTTTCTTCCTAAAATTCTAAAAAACAAAACTCCTGCTAAAACAGCAAAAAACAAAGCTATAATCACATCTTTGCTAAATTGAAAAGCAAGAAAAAATATAACCAAAGCTTCAGCAAATGCTAAAATTTGCAAAGCTTTGAGTCTTTTATTTAAAGCTTGTCTTATGGCTTCAAAATCCATTAAGACTTAGCCTTTTCCATTCTTTTTCTTTGAGTAGGATCAAGATATCTTTTTCTAACTCTAATATTTTGCGGAGTAACCTCTACAAGCTCATCTTCTTCTATCCATTCTAACGCTCTTTCAAGGCTTAATTTTCTAGGTGGTACAAGCTTAATTGCATCATCGCTACCGCTTGCTCTAACATTGGTTAAATTTTTACCTTTAATAGGATTAACGTCTAAATCATTTGGGCGTGAATGCTCGCCTATAATCATACCTGTATATACTTTTGTTTGAGGATCAATAAATAATACCCCTCTATCTTGCAAATTAAACAAAGAATACCCTAGCGCAACACCATTTTCCATAGAAATTAACGCGCCATTATTTCTTTTTTCAACTGCTCCGCTAAATGGACGAAACTCTAAAAAGCTATGATTCATCACACCCTCGCCTTTAGTATCTGTTAAAAATTGTGATCTAAATCCTATAAGCCCACGCGCAGGAATTTCGAACTCAAGTCTTGTTTGACCATCTCCAGTTGGTGTCATAGTTTTCATTTCAGCTTTTCTTTTACCTAATTTTTCAATCACAACCCCAGTAAAATCATCAGGCACATCAATCACTAAATGCTCAAATGGTTCTGTTTTAACTCCATCTTCTACCTTAACGATAACTTCAGGTCTTCCCATGCAAAACTCAAAACCTTCTCTACGCATATTTTCAGCCAAGATAGTTATTTGCAGTTCACCTCTTCCACTTACTTTAAATTTGCCCTCGCCTGTACTTTCATATTTCATAGCAATATTAGTTTTCATCTCAGCTTCTAGACGTTCTGCGATTTTATTTGAAGTTACATGCTTGCCTTCAGTACCTGCTAAAGGACCATCATTTACTGAAAATACTATGCTTAAAGTCGGTTCTTCTATATGTAAAGGATCAAGCGGCATAGGATTGTTTGGATCTACCACACTATCTCCCACATCTAAAGCTTCAAAACCTGCAATCGCTACAATATCACCTGTTCCTGCTTCCTCAATGTCCATTTTTTCTAGACCCATAAAACCAATAAGTTTTGAAATTCTTCCATTGATTTTAGAACCATCTGCCTTAGCAAGCATTACATTTTGATTTTTCTTTACTTTACCATTAAAAATTCTTGCAATGCCTATTTTACCAACGAAATTATCATAACCTAGAGTAAAAACTTGAAGCTGTAAAGGGTTTTCATCGCTACCGCTTGGAGCAGGTACGCGCTCAAGTATAGTCTTAAACAATGGCTCCATATTAGTGCTTTCATCTTCAAGCGCAAGCTTTGCATAACCATTTTTAGCAGCTGCATAAACTACAGCAAAATCAAGTTGTTCATCATTTGCTTCTAAAGCCACAAAAAGATCAAAAATTTCATTAATTACTCTTTCAGGATCAGCAGCTGGTTTGTCGATTTTATTGATAACAACGATAGGTTTAAGCCCTAAAGATAAAGCCTTTTTTACCACAAATTTAGTTTGAGGCATAACACCTTCTTGCGCATCAACTAAAAGCAAAACCCCATCAACCATTTTTAACACACGCTCAACCTCACCGCCAAAATCAGCATGGCCTGGAGTGTCTATGATGTTTATTTTAGTACCTTTATAATTAATAGCAGTATTTTTAGAAAGTATAGTAATACCTCTTTCTTTTTCTATATCATTACTATCCATCACACGCTCTGCTATTTGCTCGCGTTCACTAAAGGTTCCTGATTGTTTTAAAAGCTCATCTACCATTGTTGTTTTTCCATGGTCAACGTGAGCTATAACAGCTATATTTCTAATATTGTCCAAGTTTTTCTCCAAAGTCTTAAATTTAAAATCTAATATTATATAAAAAAATTGCTTAAAAATTAAGATTGCTAAATTGGAACACTTGTTGCTTTTATTTTGGGTAAGAATTATTTTTAAGGAGAAAAATATGTCAAACCTAGGAACTCAAATCTTTAACGCTAACTTAGAAAAACAAGGAACTTCAGTTTTAAATAGTAAGCATTTTATGGAACTTTTAAATTATCTAGAAGTTGTAAATTCAAGTGAAGAAAAAGAACTAAACTATGCAAAACTTTCAAGTAAAGTAAGTGAAATTTTGGATGATGCTCATAATGAAAATGCAGTTTTAAATGCTAAAAATATAGAAGAATTACTAGTAATATTTAAAAACTTTAATCTTTCTCATGAAAATTTAAAACTTGATTGTGCAGCACAATTGCAAAATTTATTTCCAAATTTAGCAAAAAATAATTTTTTAGTAGGTTAATTAATGTCAAATATCCAAGCTAGCGATGCTTTAAACTTACTAAGCATCGCTCCACAAAATGAAAATCCTAGCAAAGAAAGTGCTAATTCAAATAGTGATGGAGAAGAATTTTTAAATTCACTATTACAAGCTATAGATGAAAAAGATGGAAGTTTACCAAAAGACTTTAAAGCACCACAAAAAGAAAATAAAAACGAAAGCTTAAAAGAAACCATTGACGATAAAGTTCAATTAGATGAAAAGGATGCTTTAAAGCTTTTTGAAGGTGCAAATTTTATGCAAATTCTTTCTTTACTAGAAGTTTTACAAAGTGATAGCAAGGATATAAAATTAAACAAACTTGTCCAAGATAATACTGCTATTTTAGCTCTTGAAAAAAACCTACACAAGTTAAAAAATATAAAAAATATCAATGAGCTTTTTAATATAGCAAAAGAACTTGGATTAAATATAAAAAATATAAAATTTGAACAAATCAAAGATTTAAAAGAAGCTTTTCCAAATCTTGATAAAAAAGGTTTTTTTGAAAATGCAAAACAAAACAATACTAATGTTTTTCAAGATTTAATCAATCAAAAAATCACCAAACTTTTAAAAGAAGAACCAAATACAAATAAAAATATAAAAAGCAAAGAAAACGAAGGCGTTTCTTTACTTTCTTCTGCTTTAAAAAACATAGAGCTTCCAAAAAAAGATGTAAAAGTAAAAGAAAATATTCAAAATATAGATTTCAAAGAAAAATTTATAGAAAAAATTCAAGATAACAAAGAAACAAAAGACATAAAAAATATAAAAAATATTAATAAAAATGATAAATTAAATGATATAGAACTCATTAATCTAACTCAAAATTCAAACTTAAAAAAAGAAATTAAAGATAAAGAAAAAATAGATTTTAAAGAAATATTAAAAAATGAAAAATTAACTACCAGTGAAGATAGTTTTAGTAAAAAAATAAGTTCTGTTTTAGAAAATTCAAAGGACTTAAAAGCTGAATTAACAAATACAAAAAATACTCAAAATTTACAAAATCAAGATTTAAAAATTAATTTAGAGAATTTATTAAATACTCAAGAAAAACAATTAAAAACAGAAAAAAATACTCAAAACACAGATGTTTTTAACGATATTTTCAAAAACACCACAGAACTTACAAAAGATGATAGTGATCATAATGAAGAAAATTTAAATTCTTACGTGAAAGAAATGAATAGAGTTTCTAATAATTTTGTGAAAAATCAAAATATTCCTATGAAAGAAACTTTCAATGATTTTGCTCAAGAATTTAAAGACAAACTAGAAAGTTATAAAGCACCTATAACTCGCTTTAGTATAACTTTAAATCCACACAACCTTGGAGAAGTAGAAGTTACCTTAGTCCAAAGAGGATCTAATCTAAACATCAGCTTTAATTCTAATCAAAATACTTTAAATCTTTTCATACAACATCAAGCTGAGTTTAAAAACGCTCTTGTAAACATGGGCTTTACAAATTTAGAAATGAATTTTAATAATCAAGAAAGAAAAGAACAAAATAACCAACAAAAACAAAAAAACAATAATAATAATAAAGAAGATAAGGTGAATTTCGAAAAAGAAATTCAAGAAAAACCAAGCTTAGAAATGGTTTTAGCAAAATATTTTTAAATGGAATATTTTTTGCTTTAAGCTTTAAAAATATATAAAAAAGGATTTTTATGTCAAATATAAATACACAAACTCTTCAAGGTCCTTTAGCAACACTTAATACTAAAGATATGCCAAATGCAAAAGGAAATGCTAGAGCTGGAGAAGGCGATAGTGGGTTGATTTATAACCCTGGAGCAGAACTTGACAAGGATGCATTTTTAAAGCTTCTTTTGATAGAACTTCAACACCAAGATCCAACCGATCCTATGGATACTGAAAAAATGCTTACTCAAACAGCACAACTTTCAGCACTTGAAATGCAAGATAACACCAATAAAACCATGACTCAACTAGTAGATGCGATGGCAAAACTACAAAATTCTATTGCAGCAAGTACCGGTATGAGTGCATTAGCTGCAGTTGGAAAACTTGCAACAGTTAAAGATGATTATCTTGTGGTAGCAGATGATGATATACAATTTCAAATTAATATGTATTTACCAAAAGAACCACAAAAAGGTAAAAAGACTGATATTGACACTGAAGGTTTTGAACTTAAGAAAAATGGTGAAGACAAACTAGACATTACAGGTAAGGTAGATAAAGAAATAGCAGGGCCTGGGGAAACTGTATATGTAAAATTAGTTGATGATAAAGGCCAAGAAGAAACTGTTAAAGCGGTAGTTGGTGAGGATCAAACCTTTAAAATTATAGGACATACTCCAAGCGTTGATATCAAAACAGCTAAGATTGATTCAGCTTATAAATCAGATAGCGAACCTGTAACATTTACTATTTATAACGAAGCAGGTGATCCTGTAAGAACAATGAAAGTTAAAGATATGACTGCAGGTATGAAACAGATTGTTTGGGATAGAACGGATGATAGTGGAAATCCTGTGCCATCTGGTAAATACTATGTAAGAGCAAATTATATAGGCGAAGATGGAACAACAGTTAACTCAACTTATGGTGCTTATCCTATCACTGGTGTAAGATTTGAAGATGGCGAAGCTCTAGTTGGTATGGGCGGTAGCTGGGTTAAATGGGAAGACATTAAAGAAATTACAGGATAAAATCATGTTTACAGCATTTTACAATGGAGTAAATGGAGTAAAATCCCAAAGTTATGGTATAGACAATACTGCTCACAATATAAGCAATGTCAATACAGTTGGTTTTAAATACTCTGATGTAGCATTCAAAGATGTATTTTACAGCACCGTTACAACCCAATCATACAACAAAGGTCAAACTGGTTATGGTAGTGTAGCAGGAGCTACAAATGATGTTTTTGAACAAGGGCCACTAGTTTCTACTGATAATGAATTTGATGTGGCTATTGCTGGAAAGGGCTTTTTTGGTGTAAGTAATGCCAATGGAGTTTATTATACTAGAAATGGCGCTTTTAAACCTGATGCAAATGGATTTTTAGTAGATTCAAATGGTAATTATGTGCTTGGAACTATGAATCCATCATTAAAAGAAATTCAGCTAAGCGATAGGGTTTCTAATATGTTTGGTCAAGCTATGGGACAAAAAGTTACCACAGCTTGGAGTGGAACACCTGGAGAAAATTTCCAAATAGGTGGAGTTAATACCCAAGGGCCTATTTCTGTGCCTAAAAATCTTTATTTACCACCTCAACCAACACAAAATATCACTTGGAGTGGAAATTTAGACACAAGCACCAAAACAGAAGCAGTGAACGTAGATGTAGATGCTTCTAAATTTGAATTTAGCAAAAATGAAGATGGTAGTGTAAAAATTTCAGGTAGTGTAAAAGATGAGCAAATTTTTGGTTTAAAGCCTGGTGATACTATATATTTTAAAATTACTGATGAAAAAGGTGCTAGTCAAACATTACAAGCTACTTTAGATGAGAATTTGGCTTTTAGTATTGACAATCAAAAACTAGATAAAGTAGATTTAGAAACAGCTAAGTTAGAATCATCTCATTTAAGTGTAGAAAAAGAAGTAGCTGATAGCACAGAACTTTCTGCAAAATTAATTAATCCTGATGGTTCTACTAGTTGGGTTAAGGTTAAATTAGATAGAGTTTTACCGCAAAATGGCACAGATTTAGAGTACAAAGCCGTTGCTCAAGTATATGATAATGATGGCAATAAAATAGGTGGAACCACCGAAGGTTTAATCACCTTCAATGAAGCTGGAGCTTTGGTATCTAGCACTCTAAACTCAGTTGATAATAATGGAACAAAAGTCAATATAAACCTTGGTTCTTATTATGATCCAAATATACCAAATTCAGGTTATGATGGACTTCATGCTTTAAAAAATAAACAGCCTTCAGTACACACACAAACAGATGGCAAAGGTGAAGGGTTTTTAAATAATTATTCTATCAACACAGATGGTACCATCATCGCCACTTTTACCAATGGTGATCAAATAGCTATGGCAAAACTTGCTTTGTTTAATTTTACCAATGAACAAGGTTTGGAAAAGCTAGGAGAGAATCTTTATGGACAAACAGGAAATAGCGGTAATCCAACCTTTTTGCTTGATGATAATGGAAATTTCAGCACAGCAACCTTTAAAGGCTCTTATTTAGAGCAATCAAATGTAGATTTATCCGTAGCATTTACAAACTTAATCACTTTGCAAAAAGCTTATGATTCAAGTAGTAAAAGTATCACAACAGCTGATCAAATGATACAAAAAGCAATCAACATGAAACGCTAATTTTAGCCTTTCATGATGGTTCTTTTGAATTTTTTTCTAAAATATATTTTATTTCTTGCTCAAAAAATTCATACACCCTAAGTTGCACTAAAGCTTCTTCTTCATTTTTATCCATCAAACGCTCAAGTCTATGAAAATTAATCTTTTTTGCATATCTTGGATTTTTCTTTAAAAGTGAAGCAATATTTTTAAGTAAAGCGTCTAAACTAAGCTCATTTTTTAAAACTCTATCTACATATTCTTTAGAAGTTTGCACTAAAATTGCTTGTCTGCTTTTATCATCTGGATAAACTTCACTTGCAATATCAGCCAAAACTTGCCAAATTTCTGCTTTTATAGTCTTATTTGCCACAATAATAGCAGCAAAAGATTTTGCTCTAAATTCTAAAGACAAATGACTAGGAACAAAAAATTCTCTAAATTTAGATAAAAAATTTGCAAATATACTCAACATACTTCACCTCAATGTTTTTTAAGATATTTTAAGGTATTATTTCAACTGCCTTCTCTTAGACCTGTGCAATGCTATTTTTAAGCACCGCTTCAGGGTGGGAACACAGCAGAGCACTTAGACTTAGTGTGTGCCGCAGTCATCTGGGAGAGGGTTTTAAAGTTTAAAATACCCTTTAATATCCTCACAAATTCTAAAGAAATTTATCCCATTAATAGTCGGATTTGTTTTAAAATATTCATACATTCCCACAAAACCGCTTTCAAGCTCTTTAGACTTTACTCCATAGCTAATTGACAAAGCTGCTTCTATAAAAGCTGCTAATTTATCACAATATTTCAAAGCCTTTCCATCAATAGCCTTAAAACGATCTTCATTAACCGCATCTAAACTACCACTATAAACACTTGGCTTATTATTAAAAATACGATTTTCAAATTCATTTTTTACAAAGGCACTTTCTTCATTTTGTCCTTCTCTAATACCAAGTATATAGCTAAATTCCTCTCTAAAAGATAGTGGTATAAAAGGTAAAATTTTCTCATTAATAAGCTTCATTTCATACTCATTGATGATTTCATTTAAACCATCTATGCCATATTTTACCGGAGAGATGATATCTCTAGTTAAACTTTCAGGCAAATCATGAAACAAAGCGCAATAAAAATTGCTTTCTATTCTACCATCGCATGCTTTTACTTCTAAAGAATAAAAATAAGACAAAATAGCTACCACAAGCATATGCCCTAAAACTGCAGTTTCTGGAATCCTTGGAGTTTGCGCCCATCTTTTTTGAAAACGCAAACGCCCGCTTAGATCGATTATTTTAGAAATTTTTTGATTAAGAGCTATTTTTCTTGCACCGATTAATTCATAATAATCTTCTAATTCTTCTTCAACCTTAGCCTTAATCTCATCAATATCACTTAAAAACGAGCTAGTTTGATAAACTATATTAAACTCCCATCTTGTCGCAAAATACGAAGCAGCTTTTAAAATAAGCCTTTCTTTAGCATAATCTTTACCTTGTAAAAAAAGCTCATAACGTTTTAAAAACTCACCATTTTCAATATCTTGAATCATCGGTGCGATTTTGCTTAACACCCAAGCACTTACCTGCTCATTTTTTGCACGCGTTATCTCATGATACACATCAGGGCGTATATCAGTCACTACTACCCTACTTAAAAACTCAAAAATCCCCGCTTCTATGATAAAGCGCATATTGACATCTTTTTCCATTTTAGCAATGAAATAAGCAATGATGAATTTATGCGCTTGTTTATCAAGTTCGACTAAATTTGTCATTCTAGGATAATCATTCCATCTTGATATAGAAGCAGCTTTAAAAATATGCTCTATTAATTCTACGCTAATCATTTATTTCCTTTTTTTGCTGTGATTTTACTTTATTTTATAATCTTTAGCAAATTTTATTTTTATTTTATGATTTAATGTTTTATTATTAAATAATCTTTTGCAATAAGAAGAATTTGAGATTAACAAGCTTATGTCAATAAAAATTATAAAACTAGCTTTAAACAATCAAAAAAGCTCTTTTGTTTTATAGAGTGTATATCCTTCATAATAATAGCTTGCATCAATCCCTCTTGCAAAAATATTAAAGCTATGAATGTCATCACTCAAAGCATTTTGAAGTAAAATTTTTATCTCTACATCTTTAATAGGGCTTCTTTGCATTGCCATTATATAATCATCTTTATCAATCAAACTCCAATCAACCACTTTTTTCAACTCTTTTTTAAGTATTAAATCAAGCCAAATTCTCATGCTTCTACCATTTCCTTCTCTAAAAGGATGAGCTACATTCATTTCTACATATTTTTCTACAATTTGTTCAAAGCAAGATTGCTCCATGAGTTCTATTTTTTTAATTGCTTCATGTAAATAAACAGCAGGAGCAAATCTAAAATTTTCTTTTGAAATATTTACTTCTCTTATTTTTCCTGCAAAATCATAAATATCTTCAAATAATTTTTGATGAATTACCCTTAAGCTTTCAAAACTTCCTGCTTTTAATGTATCTAAAAAACCACTTTCAAATAAAGCTTTTGCCTTTAGTTTGCTTATTCTTTCCTCTTCTTTGGCTAATTCTAGTTGATTTTTTATACCAAGTTTATTTGTAAGTATCATTTTAAACCTTTAAAGTTTATATTTTATAAGATATTTAATATAAACTTTATTAAATTTATGATTTAAAACTCTTTTGCTTCGTTTAACTTAAGATAAATCTCATCATTTTTACTAAGTTCTTTATGATGATAAATACTAAAAATATGCTTTTCCAAACTCACGCTTAACTCATAAAAATCCCCATAAAACACGCATTCTAAAACACTAGCTTTTAAAGGAGTTTGTGAAGTTGAAATTTGTATATCATTAGGGCGTAAAATGCCATTTTTACTTTGCAAATATGCTTTGAATTTCTCATCTAAAATTGTATTTGGATCTATAAAAAATGCTTCTCCCAAAAAGCAAGCACTATCTATATTTTTAGGCTTATAAAAAAGCTCTTTAGCGCTTCCATAGTCTAAAATTTTCCCATCCTTAATCAAAGCGATATTATCTGATAAATAAAAAGCATCGTCTTTATCGTGTGTGACAAAAATAGCACTAAGCTTATGCTCTTTTAAGATATTTTTGATTTCTTTGCGCATTTTAACGCTTAAAGTGTGATTTAAATTTGAAAAAGGTTCATCAAAAAGTATAATCTTTGGCCTTGCGACTATGGTTCTTGCTAGTGCTACTCTTTGGGCTTGCCCACCGCTTAGCTCATTTGGATAGCGCTTTAAAAGTGTATTTAAATTTAAAATTTCTAAAACTTCATCAAGCCTTTGTTTTTGCTCGTTTTTACTTAAAGAGCTTATACCAAAGCATATATTTTCTTCTACATTTAAGTGCGGAAATAAAGCATAATCTTGAAACAAAACTCCAACATCACGCTCTTGTGGGGCTAAATATACACTCTTAGAAGCAACTAGTTTATCCCCTATATAAATACTGCCATCATTGATTTCAAAAAAACCTGCTATACAACCAAGTAAAGAACTCTTACCACATCCACTTTCTCCCAAAATACTGACAATCTCACCTTCTTTTAAGCTCAAAGAAATTCCTTTTAAAACTTCTGTTTTTCCAAAAGATTTGTAAAGATTGTCAATTTTTAAGATTTCCATTATTATCCTTTTTGGTTGTTTTTATTTTGCAAATAATGCATTAAAAATGTAGGAATAATCCCAAATAACACTATAATCAAAGATGGCAAAGAAACATTGTAAATTAACTCATTTTCACTATAAGCAAATACAAGCGATGAAAGTGTTTGAAAACCTGATGGTGAAAGTATAGTCGAAATAGGCAATTCTTTTAAAATATCCACACAAATAATCACCACAGCCAAAGCTAAATAGTGTTTCATCAAAGGAAAATGAATTTGAGTGAAAATTTTAAGTGGTTTTGATTTTAAGGTTAAATTTGCATAGTCTATATTTTTAGAAATTCGCTCATAGCCTGATTGAGTTGCAAAAATCCCTGAAGCTAAAAACCTCACAAAATACCCAAAAAACAACACCAAAAAGCCTCCACCTATGGCATATTCAAACGATAAAAGATCAAAAATATAATTTAACACACCCAAAATCACTAAAATTCCCACAGCTACCACAGCTCCAGGTAAAGAATACCCCAAAGTCGTAAGCCAAAGAATGATTTTAGAAGCTTTTGTATCATTTAAACGCACCACAAAACACAAATAAAACGCCACCCCCACAATAGCAAAAGAACTCACCAAAGCTACGCTAAGGCTATAAAATGCAGGTGTTAAAACATTGCTTAAATTTTGCATAAAATCAAACCCGGCCCAATAAACAAGCCATATAATAGGCACGACAAAGGCCAAAAATGCCACTAAAAAACACCATAAAAAGGCTAAGAATGCCTTTAAGCCTTTTAACTCATCTTTTGGAGTAGGCAAAAATACATTTTGATTAAAACCTTTTTTGCCTCTTTGAATTTTTTCTAAAAGCATTAAAAGTGCGATAAACACTAGCAAAGCCACGCTTAAAGCCACAGCACTCACTTCATCACCGCCGCTTCCCCATGTTCTAAAAATTCCTGCACTAAAAGTATCTACACCAAAATACGCTACCAAGCCATAATCACTCAAAACCTCCATAGCCACCAACAGCAAAGCACCCACTATACCCACACGGCAAAATGGCAAGATCACTTTAAAAAATGTTTTTAGATTAGAAGCCTTAAGTGTTTTAGCACTTAAAATGATATTTCCAAGTCCATAAGCAAAGGTGTTTTTAGCAAAAAAATACACATAAGGATAAAGTGCAAAAGACAAAATCACAATCACGCCATATGCATTCATGATATCTATACGCCTATCAATGCCTAAAAAAGTAGGGATTAAGCCTTGAAATTCAAATAAATCAATCCACACAAAACCCATCACATAAGAAGGTATTGCCAAAGGTAAAATCAAAAACCATTCAAAAAATTTCGAGCCAAAAAATTTATAAAAAGCTATCAAATAAGCACTAACTAAACCTATAATCAAACACAATACTAAAGTACCAAACAATATAAAAGCACTACCAAAAATATATCGTGGCAAGACATTTTTACTCAAATGTTTTAAGGTGTTAATATCTATAAAAGGAAGGTGCAAGATGATAGCAAGTATAGGCAGTATGATTAAACTACAGAAAAAAAAGGTGGCAAAAGACCACCTTAGACTTAAAAATTTCAAATTTTATTTTTCCTTAATTATTTCCATTGAACTTCATCAAAAATCATTAAAGCTTCTTTAGCATTACCCCAGTAAGCTTCAAAATTTGGTTTTTCAATTTTAAACTCGCCCCATGATTGTAAAATTTTAGCAGGTTTTACTTCTTTATTTACCGGATACTCATAATTTTGGTTTGTTAAAATTTCTTGTGCTTCTTTTGAAAGCATAAACTCGATAAATTTAACAGCAGCTTCTTTATTTTTAGAAGTTTTTAAAACACCTATACCACTTACATTAATATGTGTTCCTCTACCATCTTGGTTTGGAAAAATCACTTTTACTGAATTTGCAGCTTCAACATCTTTAGGATTTTTTGAATTTGCCAAGTGTCCTAGATAATAACTATTTGATATAGCTACATCGCCTTCTTTTGCATAGATTGCACGAATTTGATCACGATCCCCACCTTTTGGAGTACGTGCAAGATTATTTGCTATACCTTGTGCCCATTCTTTTGCTTTTTCTTTACCCAAAGTATCAATCATTGCACTTAATAAAGAGATATTATAAACATTATTTGAACTTCTTACTAAAACTTTACCTTTAAATTTAGGATCAGTTAAATCCTCATAAGTTTTAATCTCTCCATCTTTGATTCTATCTTTAGAAGCGATGATGATTCTTGCTCTTGTTGTAAAAGCATACCATTCGTTGTTTTTACCTCTTAGCTCTTTTGGAGAAAGTTTTTCTAACTCAGGCGAGCTAACCGAAACAAAAAGATTATTTGTGCGAACTTGTTCTAAATTTCCTGCATCAGCAGTCATAAATAAGTCTGCCTTTGAATTTTTACCTTCAACTTCTAATCTTTTAGCAAGCTCATTAGCTTTAGCTTGCACCACATTTACACTAATACCTGTTTTTTCTTGAAATAATTTGAAAATTCCTTTATCAGAATCATAATGACGATGAGAATAAATCGTAAGCTCTTGAGCGCTTAAACTCATAGCAGCTAATAAAGATAGTAAAACTACTTTTGCTTTCATTTTATAAATTTCCTTAATTTTAAATTTTGAAATTGATAAGGATTATTATATTAATAATTCACTTTATATTTACTTAAATTGATACACATAATCATTTTAAAGCAAAATGATTCAAAATTAACATAAATCAAGATATTTTTTCTCTCATTTTTATATAATCATCAAAAATACAATATGCAAAGGAGAAAAAATGACTCAAGAACAAATTCAAATCATCAAAGATTGTGTGCCGATTTTACAAAAAAATGGCGAAGTTTTAACTAAAGAATTTTATAAAATCATGTTTGAAGAATACCCTGAAGTAAAACCTATGTTTAATATGGAAAAACAAGCTTCAGGAGAACAACCAAAAGCTTTAGCAATGGCTATTTTAATGGCAGCAAAAAATGTAGAAAATTTAGAAAACATGAGAAGCTTTGTTGATAAAGTAGCTATCACTCATACAAAATTAAATGTCAAAGAAGAACATTACCCTATAGTAGGCGCTTGTCTTTTAAAGGCTATTAAAGTAGTATTAAATGCAGATGAAACTACACTAAAAGCTTGGGAAGAAGCTTATGGTGCTATTGCTAAATTTTACATAGACATTGAAAAAGAAATTTATGCAAAAGCTAAGTAATAATAGGCTTTGATTTCAAAGCCTAGAATTTTTCTACTGCATTTTTAGCTAGTTCTTTTATATCGCCCTTTAATTCACAAATTTGACCATTTTGTGCGAGTAAAATTCTATCAGCCATATCAAAATATACATCATCATGAGTTATAGCAAATATAGTAATGCCTTTTTGCTTCAAAAGTGGCAAAAGTTTAGTATAAAAAAACTTTCTAAACATAGGATCTTGATCGGCTGCCCACTCATCTAAGATCAAAATATCCCTTTTTTCAAGTAAAGCATTAAGCATAGCAAGACGCTTTTTTTGTCCAGCTGAGAGCTTTATAGTGCTAAAAGTATTTCCCACAAGCTCTACTTTTTCATTAAGTTCTAAAATTTCAAGCCAGTATGCCAAGTTTTCTTTGCTAAATTTCTCATCTTCTAAAACATGCTCAAACAAATGAAAATCACTAAAAATAGCACTAATTAAACTTCTATACTCGTAAATATTTTCCGAAGTTACTTTTTCATCATCTAAAAAAATATCCCCTTTAAAATCTGTAAAAAGTCCTGCTAAAATCATAGAAAAAGTAGATTTACCACTACCATTTTTACCTATTAAAAATACACATTCGCCTTTTTTAAGCTCAAAATTTACAGGTTTTAGAGCAAATTTTTCATTGTACGCAAAAGATACATCTTTAAAAGAAAGTTTTTGCCAAGTTTTTTTATTTTGACTGAGTTTAAACTCATGAGAATAATTTTCTAAATTTAAATTTGAAATTTTATCTAAAGCGATTTTTGCCATCATAAGCGTAGGAAAACTTCCTATCATAGCTCCAAGTGGCGCTCTTAAAAAAAGCACACTCAAAGCAATAGTCGTAGCACTTTGCAAACTAGCAAGCTCATAATTTAAAGCTATATAAAACTCCACTCCTACTAAGGCTAGCATAGCACTATTGCTCCAGTTGTTAGATAAAATATGCAAGATATTTCCCATAGTGGAGCTTTTTTTCTTTTTCAAAGCATTTTTTTCAAACTCATTTTCATAATAATACTTTGCTCTTAAAGGATTTAAGGTTAATTCCTTATGCCCTTGTAAAATATTTTGATAGTTTTTTTGCAAAGCATCATCATTTTCTCTAGCATTTTTAAAATAAAAATACACCTTGCTCATTAAAAAATTATCCACCAAAAAAACACACACTATCCACGCTAAACACAAAAAGAAAATTTCTAAAGAAAGATAAGCTATATAAGCACTTACACAAATAATCAAAACACTTGATTGTATAAATTCAGGAAGCCTTAAAAGTCCAAAAGAAATACTACGCACATCATTATTTAAAGAAGCTAAAATTTTTGCTTTAGTAGTGTTTAAAATACTCAAAACACTTGTATCTAAAATTTGCTTTACAACCCTTCTTTGCATTTTAAAAATAAAACTTTGTCCAAATGAGCTTAGAGCAATTTCTACAAAAGAAGAACTCGCAAAAAATACAAGCAATAAAAGCACAAAATACACAATGATATTTGAGTTTTCAAGACTAGTTTTTAATAAAAACTCATTGATAAAAACTAAAGTAAGCACACCTAATATACTCGTAAAAATGCTAAAAAGCAAAAAAAGAATGATTTTAAATTTATTTTCTTGAAATAAAATCCACAAAAAACTCACAATGATACCTTTTAAATAATAATTATAAAATTATAACAATTTTTAAAAATTATTTTTTAATTACAAAGCCTTATTTTATGGTG